>NZ_JBSFTP010000009.1:0-151878 GCF_053591315.1 Streptomyces sp. NPDC003042 | reverse complement strand
GGCGGGGGGGGGGGGGGGGCGCGGGGGGGGGCGGGGGGGGGCGGGGGGGGGGGGCCGGGGGGGGGGGGGGGGCGGGGGCGGGGGGGGGCCCGGGGCGCCGGCGGCCCCGCCCCCCCCGGGGCCGACGGTGGCCGGGCCGACGGCGGCGGGGCCGACGGCGATGGATCTGCCGTCGAGCGGGCCGGCCTCGCCGGATCCGTGTCCCGAGAGCGGGGTACGGCTGGTCGAGGGGCGCGGGGACGCGGCGATGGGGCTGCGGGTGGCCGAGATCCAGCTGGTCAACTGCGGTACGCGGCCCTACGTACTGGAGGGCTACCCGGAGATACGGGTGCTGGACCGGGAGCGGCGACCGGTGGAGGTGGCCGTCGGGCGCGGGTCGAACGGCGTGTCGACGGTGGCCGGCTTCGACGCCGCGCCGCAGAAGGTGACGCTCCAGCCGGGGCGGGCGGCGTCGGTGGGACTGCTGTGGCGAAACCTCGTCACCGAGGTGGACACGCCCGCGGTCGAGGGGTGGGTGCTGGAGCTCGCGCCCCGGCCCGGTGCACCGCGCCAGACCCTGGAGCTGAAGTCTTCGATCGACCTCGGGAACACCGGGAAGCTCGGGCTCAGCCCCTGGAAGGCGGTCTCCCGCTGACGTTCGCGGGGTCAGGCCGAGCGGCGGATCAGCAGGAGGGCGCGGTCGTCGTTGACGTCCTTGGCCACTTTTTCGATCAGGTGCCAGGCGGCGCCGTCCCAGCCGGCGGCGACGTAGCGGTCGGCTTCGCCGGTGAGGCGGTCGATGCCCTCGCTGATCTCGCGGTCGGCGGTCTCGACGAGGCCGTCGGTGAAGAGCATCAGGACGTCACCGCGCCGCAGGTTGCCCCGTGCCGGTGTGAAGTCGGCTCCGTCGTAGACGCCCAGCAGCGGGCCTTCGCCGGAGACCTCCTGCCAGCGGCCGGTGCCCGCCGAGAGCTGGAGGGCGGGCAGGTGGCCGGCGGACAGCAGCTCGTAGTCGCCGGTCTCCAGGTCCAGGACGAGGTGGATGGAGGTGGCGAAGCCCTCCTCCCAGTCCTGGCGGAGCAGGTAGCCGTTGGCGGCGGGCAGGAAGCCGTGCGGCGGGAGTGCGCCGAGCAGGCCGCCGAAGGCTCCGGAGAGCAGCAGGGCGCGGGAGCCGGCCTCCATACCCTTGCCGGAGACGTCGGTGAGGACGATCTCCAGGGTCCGGCCGCCGTTGGTGCGGGCGGCGACGACGAAGTCCCCCGAGAAGGACTGGCCGCCGGCCGGGCGCAGGGCCATCTCGCGGTGCCAGCCGCGGGGCAGGCCGGGCAGTTTGCTCTGGACCCGGATGCGTTCGCGCAGGTCGAAGAGCATGGTGCCGCCGCGCCGCCAGGGCACGCCGACGCGGCTGCGGAACTGGGCGATGATCAGCCCGAAGAACCCGCAGGCGGCCACTACGAGCACGGTGCCGGGGGTGACCCGGGCGGGGCCCTCGGTGTACGGGCCGAGCACCAGGGCCTCGACGATGAGGGCGCCCGCGGAGGCGGCGTAGAGGCCGAGCAGGCTCGCGGGCCGCAGCAGGAGGCCGCCCGCCACGATGGGCAGGACGAGCGCCGACGGCGAGAACCAGACGGGCATCATCAGGGTGCCGAAGGCTATGGCGGGGATGGTCAGCAGGAGCCCGCCGAAGGCGAGCCAGTCGGAGGCGTCGCCGCGGAAGTAGTCGACGGCGGATTTGCGCAGGGCGGTGCGGGCCCGGTGCGACAGCATGCGCGTCCGGGCCGGGAGCGTCTCCACGCGTGCTCGGGCCATTGATCCGGGACCCTATCCATCCCGGCTGTGTGCGCGCAGGGGTACCCCCGGACCCCGCTCCCCGAGCGGATCGAAAACACGTCGCCTGCGACGGAATGCCCTGGTAAGGATGCCCGTCCGGCTCTTGAAGCGCGGTGGGAGAGCCGTCGAACCGGTGGTTGGACCGGCTAGCTCGTACGGGTGAACGGAGGGGCGCCTTCGCCGGTGCGGTGGCCCCGTGGCCGCCGCACCGCTTCTGAACGGACCCGGCTCAGCGCTGCTGGCAGGCGGGGCACCAGAAGAGGTTGCGGGAGGCGAGGTCCGCGGTGCGGATCTCGGCGGCGCAGATGTGGCACGGCATGTGCGCCCGCCGGTAGACGTACACCTCGCCGCCGTGGTCGTCCACGCGCGGCGGGCGGCCCATGGCCTCGGGGAGGTGTTCGTCGCGCACAGTGTCGATGCGGTTGTTCCGTACGCCTTCGCGCATCAGGGCGCCGAGGTCCGTCCACATGGCGTCCCATTCCGCGCGGGTGAGGTCCTTGCCGAGGCGGTACGGGTCGATGCCGTGCCGGAAGAGGACCTCGGCGCGGTAGACGTTGCCGACGCCCGCGACGACCTTCTGGTCCATGAGCAGGGCGGCGACGGTGGTGCGGGAGCGGGAGATACGGGCCCAGGCGCGGTCGGGGTCGTCGGCCGGGCGCAGCGGGTCGGGGCCGAGGCGGTCGTGTATCGCCGCCTTCTCCTCGTCCGTGATCCAGGCACAGGTGGTGGGACCGCGCAGGTCCGAGTAGTGCTCGTCGTTGCGCAGGCGCAGCCGGACGGTGTCGGTCGGCGGCGGGGCCGGGGTGGGGCCGAGGGCGTACTTGCCGAAGAGGCCGAGGTGGATGTGGATCCAGCCGCTTCCCTGGAAGCCCAGGAAGAGGTGCTTGCCGTGGGCGTCGGCGCCGTCCAGGATCCGGCCGTGCAGCAGGGCGGCGCTGCCGGCGAACCGGCCCTGGGGGCTGCTGACGGCGACCTCCCACCCGGCGAACCGTTCGAGGTGGTCCTGGGCGAGACGGTGGATCGTATGCCCCTCGGGCACGGCACAGCTCCTCGGAGAAAGGACGGGGAAAAGAAAACGGGCCGTGCCCCGGGAGCCCCCGGGGCACGGCCGAAGCGGAATCAGCCCTGCGGGTGGTGGGCCGGGATCGGGGGCAGCTCGCCGGTCTGCTCGTAGGCGGAGAGCATGTCGATGCGGCGCGTGTGGCGCTCCTCGTCGGAGTACGGGGTCGCCAGGAAGGCCTCGATGAAGCTGACGGCCTCGTCCTCGGTGTGCATCCGGCCGCCGACGGAGATGACGTTGGCGTTGTTGTGCTCGCGGCCGAGCTTCGCGGTCTCCACGCTCCAGGCGAGGATGGCGCGGACGCCCTTGACCTTGTTCGCGGCGATCTGCTCGCCGTTGCCGGAGCCGCCGATCACGATGCCGAGGCCGGCGGCGTCCGCGGCGGTCTTCTCCGCGGCGCGGAGGCAGAACGGCGGGTAGTCGTCCACCGCGTCGTAGATGTGCGGCCCGCAGTCGACGGGCTCGTGGCCGTTGTTCTTGAGCCAGTCCACCAGGTGGTTCTTGAGCTCGAAGCCGGCATGGTCGGATCCCAGGTACACGCGCATGGGACGAGTGTGGCATGTGTCCGGCGGGGGCCCGGTGGAGGGTGTCGCGTAGGTCACTCCGGAAGCTCAAGTAATCCACAACATCCCAGATGGGACGCATGGGACGAAGGTCCGGGATTTTGAGCCCGGGGCAACCAACCGGAGGGACCTCTTCCGTCTTGGCCCCTGTCGGGCTTGAATACCGGGGCTCGCAACCCGAGAACCTAAGGATTCGTCCATGAGCTCCACGACGACCCTTCAGAAGGCAGGCGACCCCTCCGGTAACCCCGGTGACGCCCAGCCCTCCGACGGTCTCAAGGCCGGTCTCAAAAACCGCCACCTGTCCATGATCGCCATCGGCGGTGTCATCGGCGCCGGACTCTTCGTCGGCTCCGGCGGCGGTATCGCCAAGGCCGGTCCGGCCATCCTCGTCTCGTACCTGCTCGTCGGCGCGATGGTCGTCTTCGTGATGCGGATGCTGGGCGAGATGGCCGCCGCCAGCCCGAACTCCGGCTCCTTCTCCGCGTACGCCGACCGCGCGCTCGGTCGCTGGGCCGGTTTCTCCATCGGCTGGCTGTACTGGTTCTTCTGGGTCGTCGTCCTGGCCGTGGAGGCCACCGCCGGCGCCGTCATCCTCGAAAGCTGGGTCCCGGCCGTCCCGCAGTGGGCCTGGGCACTGATCGTGATGGTCGTGCTGACGGTCACCAACCTGGGCTCGGTCGCCTCGTACGGCGAGTTCGAGTTCTGGTTCGCGGGCATCAAGGTCGTCGCCATCGGCGCCTTCGTGATCATCGGCATGCTGGCCGTCTTCGGCGTGCTGCCGGGCTCGGACAACCCCGGCGCGGGCTTCGCGCACCTGACGGACTCCGGCGGATTCGCGCCCAACGGTCTGGGCGCCATCCTCACCGGCGTGCTGATGGTCGTCTTCTCCTTCATGGGCAGCGAGATCGTCACCCTGGCCGCCGGCGAGTCCGAGGACCCGCGGCGCGCGGTCACCAAGGCCACCAACTCGGTGATCTGGCGCATCGGCATCTTCTACCTGGGCTCGATCTTCATCGTGCTCACGCTGCTGCCGTGGAACGACAAGTCGATCGTCGAGAAGGGCTCGTACGTCGCCGCCCTGGACTCGATCGGCATCGCGCACGCCGGCCAGATCATGAACGTGATCGTCCTGACGGCCGTGCTGTCCTGCCTGAACTCGGGCCTGTACACGGCCTCGCGCATGGCGTTCTCGCTCGGCGAGCGCGGCGACGCGCCGAAGGCCTTCGCCAAGGTCAACAAGAAGGGCGTGCCGACGGCCGCCATCCTGGGCTCGGTGGTCTTCGGCTTCGCGGCCGTCTACTTCAACTACGCCTTCAAGGACACCGTCTTCAGCTTCCTGCTGAACTCCTCGGGTGCGATCGCGCTCTTCGTGTGGCTGGTGATCTGCTTCACCCAGCTGCGGATGCGCGGAATCCTGATGCGCGAGGCGCCGGAGAAGGTCACGGTCAAGATGTGGCTCTTCCCGTACCTGACGTGGGCCACCGCCGCGATGATCACCTTCGTGCTGGTCTACATGCTCTTCGACGACGCCAACCGCGAGGTCGTGCTGCTCTCGCTGCTGGTGGCGGGCGTGGTGATGGCGATCGGCGCGGTCCGCGACGTGCGCCGGCGGCGCCGGGTCGCGGCGTAACAACGCCTGATCCCCGTGGAACGCCGACAGCCCCGGACCGCCGCTCGCGGTCCGGGGCTGTCGTGCGTCTCGCGGGGATCAGCCGCGGCGGCCGGCCAGCTTCCAGGCGGCCGGCAGGGCGCCCATGGCCAGCGCGGCCTTGAGCGCGTCGCCGATCAGGAACGGAATCATGCCGGTCGCCACGGCGTCGCCCAGGGAGATCCCGGTGACGGCCATGAGGTACGGCACGCCGACCGCGTAGATCACCGCGGAGCCGAGCACCATCGTGCCGGCCGTACGCGGGACCGAGCGGTCGCCGCCGCGCCGCGCGAGGGCGCCGACGACGGTGGAGGCCAGCAGCATGCCCAGCACGTAGCCGAAGGTGGCGCCGCCCGCACCCGAGGCGCCGCCCGCGAACCACGGCACGCCGGCCATGCCGACGAGGGTGTAGAGGGCCAGCGACAGGAAGCCGCGGCCGGCGCCGAGCGCGGTGCCGATGAGCAGCGCGGCGAGGGTCTGGCCGGTGATCGGGACCACGAGCCCGTCGACCTTCACGACGATCTGGGCGGCGACGCCCATGAGCGCGGCTCCGCCGGTGACGAGCGCGATGTCGCGCACGCGGCTCGCGGGCAGCAGATCGGCGAGGACGGCGCCGGGCCGGAAGGAGACGGAAGCGGTGCTCATGAGGGTGCTCCGGGAGGTGGGGGTCGGTCGGGACGATCGGGGCGAGCGGGACGATCAAGAGGCAGTCATCGTGAGGCTAGTGCGCGGCTCGCCGCCGCCCCAGCGCCGTCCGGGACAAAGCCGTACTCCCCGGTTTGGTGGGGAGTCGACAAAGCCCCCGACTTACACCCGACATGAAGTGATCCGCGTCACGGGCCACATTCGAAGACACGTCCTTTTTGCTCCGACGGGTGCCCTCCAGTGAGACTGTAGGTTCCCGCCAATCCCCCGCCAGTCCCCCTCTTTCCACAGAACGAGTGTGCAGCCGCCGCCAGCGCCGCTTGGCCGACCGAGAGTACGAGCACCCATATGCGCGACCTCCTGCCCGAACCGCCCGTCACCGAGGGCGGCCTGCCCCCGGAACCCCTCAGCCACAGCCTCAAGCAGCGCCATCTGACCATGCTGGGTCTCGGCGGCGTGATCGGCGCCGGGCTGTTCGTCGGCTCCGGCGCCGGCATCGGCATCGCCGGTCCCGCGATCATCTGCTCGTACCTGCTCGCGGGCGTGCTCGCGATGCTGGTGATGCGGATGCTCGGCGAGATGTCGGCCGCGATGCCCGCCTCCGGTTCCTTCTCGGTCTACGCGGAGAAGGCCCTGGGGCGCTGGGCCGGTTTCTCGGCGGGCTGGCTGTACTGGTTCCTGCTGGTCGTGGTCCTCGCCGTGGAGGCGACCGGTGCGGCGAAGATCGCGAACGGCTGGCTGCCCTCGGTCGACCAGTGGGTCTGGGTGCTGATCTTCATGGTGGTCTTCACGCTCAGCAATCTGGCCGCCGTGCGGAACTTCGGTGAGTTCGAGTTCTGGTTCGCCGCCCTCAAGGTCGGCGCGATCGTGCTGTTCCTGATCCTGGGCACCCTCGCCATCTTCGGCTTCCTGCCGGACACGGACCCGGTGGGCCTGGCCAACCTGAGTGGCGACGGCGGCTTCTTCCCGGCCGGCATCGGCGGGATGATCGCCGGCATGCTGGCCGTCGTCTTCGCCTTCGGCGGCCTGGAGGTCGTCACGATCGCCGCGGCCGAGTCGGACGACCCGGCCCGGTCCGTGGCCCGCGCGGTGCGCAGCGCGGTGTGGCGCATCCTCTTCTTCTACGTCGGCTCGATGCTGGTCATCGTGACCCTGCTGCCCTGGGAATCGCTGAAGCCGGGTCAGAGCCCGTACGTGGCCGTCCTGGACTCCATCGGCATCCCGGCGGCGGGCCAGATCATGAACATCGTGGTGTTCGTGGCGCTGCTGTCGGCGCTCAACGCGAACCTCTACGGGTCCTCCCGCATGGTGTTCTCGCTGGCCGAGCGGGGCGAGGCGCCCCGCGCCCTGCTGAAGGTCTCGGGCGGCGGGGTGCCGCGGCGGGCGGTGTTCGCCTCGGTGTCCTTCGGCTTCGTGTCGGTGGTGCTGAACCTGCTGTGGCCCGACACGGTCTTCCTCTACATGCTCAACGCGGTCGGGGCGGTGCTGCTGTTCGTGTGGGCGCTGATCGCGGTCTCGCAGCTGAGGCTGCGCGGCCGGCTGGAGCGGGACATGCCGGAGCGGCTGACGCTGCGGATGTGGCTGTTCCCGTACCTGACGTGGGCGGCGCTGTTCGGGATGGCGGCGGTGCTGGTCCTGATGCTGTTCGACGACTCGGCGAGGCCGCAGTTGCTGTGGTCCTCGGGCGCGGCGGCGGCGGTGCTGCTGGTGGCGTGGGCCCGGGAGGTCCGGGCGCGCCGCGCCGTGGCGGCGTAAGGCTCGCCCCACCACACACCGGACGGCACGTCAGAGGCCGGGCTCATGCGCGGGCATGGGCCCGGCCTCCGCCGTTCCACGGCGTTCCCCCAGGAGAGGTGACCCTTACTCGTGACGCGGAATAGATACTGCTAGCGTGCAGTTGCGCATCTATTGCAATAAGCGATTGGCACGCCGAGGGGACCGATACACGCATGGCCATCTACACGCTTCCGGAGCTTCCGTACGACTACGCGGCGCTCGAACCGGTGATCAACCCGCAGATCATCGAGCTGCACCACGACAAGCACCACGCGGCCTACGTCGCGGGCGCCAACACCACGCTGGAGCAGCTGGCGGAGGCGCGCGACAAGGAGAACTGGGGCGCCCTCAACGGCCTGGAGAAGAACCTCGCGTTCCACCTCTCCGGCCACATCCTGCACAGCATCTACTGGCACAACATGGCCAGCCCGAAGACCGGCGACGGCGGCGGCATCCCGGACGAGAAGGACGGCCTGGGCGAGCTCCCGGCCGCGATCGACGAGTCCTTCGGCTCCTTCGCCGCCTTCAGGAAGCAGCTGACCTTCGCGTCCTCCGCGACGCAGGGCTCCGGCTGGGGCGTGCTGGCGTACGAGCCGATCAGCGGCCGTCTGATCGTCGAGCAGATCTACGACCACCAGGGCAACGTGGGTCAGGCCTCCGTGCCGATCCTGGTCTTCGACGCCTGGGAGCACGCCTTCTACCTTCAGTACAAGAACCAGAAGGTGGACTTCATCGAGGCGATGTGGAATGTCGTCAACTGGCAGGACGTGGCCAAGCGCTACGCCGACGCCAAGGCGAACACCCCGCTGCTGATCCCCGCGCAGGGCTGATCGGCACCCGAAAGCCGCCCGCCTCGTGATCGTCTTCTCAACCTTCGCGTGCGGGCGTGTCCAACGGAAGACCCCCGCGAGGACATGACTCGCGGGGGTCTTCCGTCTGTCTTGCGGCCCTGCGGCTACGCGAAGTTCGGGTCCTTGTCGCGGGTCCGCTTGATCTCGAAGAAGCCCGGGGTGGAGGCGACGAGCAGGGTGCCGTCCCACAGTCGGGCGGCGTCGTCGCCGCGCGGGGTCGGGGTGACGACCGGACCGAAGAAGGCGACGTCCTTGCCGTCCGAGCCGGGCACGGAGATCACCGGGGTGCCGACCTCCTGGCCGACGCGCTGTATGCCGTCGTTGTGCGAGGCGCGCAGCTGGGCGTCGTACGCGTCGGAGGTGCCGTACGCGGCGAGATCGGTCGGCAGGCCGACCTCGGCCAGCGCCTCGGCGATGACCTCGGGGGTGTTGCCCCGGCCCTCGTTGTGGATGCGGGTGCCGAGGGCGGTGTAGAGCTTGCCCGTGATCTCCTTGCCGTGCTTCTGCTCCGCGGCGATGACGACCCGCACCGGGATCCAGGCCTCGGGGCCGAGCAGCTTGCGGTAGCTCTCCGGCAGCTCGTCGAGCTTGTCCTCGTTCAGCACGCCCAGGCTCATCACGTGCCAGCGGACTTCGACATCGCGGACCTTCTCGACCTCGAGCATCCAACGGGACGTCATCCATGCCCAGGGGCAGAGCGGGTCGAACCAGAAGTCGACCGGGGTCTTCTCACTCACCTGCGTGTCGGACATATCTCTCCTCAACTGGGGATAAGGGCCTTGGCTCGCCACCGTCCCCAGCGCCAACCAGACCGGACCCCCTCGCATTCCCCCGTGGGAGGATTCGAACCGAAGAACACGATCACGCACGAAGGAGTGCACGTGCCCGGAGAGAATCTGTCCCGTGACGAGGCCCGCGAGCGGGCCGAACTGCTGTCCGTCGACGGGTACGAGGTCGTCCTCGACCTGAGGTCCGCGGTGGACGAGGCCGAGCCGGCCCACGGCCCCCGGACCTTCCGCTCGGTGACGACCGTCCGCTTCCGGGCCGCGACCCCCGGAGCCTCCTCCTTCGCGGACCTGATCGCCCCCTCGGTGAACTCCGTCACCCTCAACGGCCGCGCGCTGGACCCGGCCACCGTGTTCGACGGGGCGCGGATCTCCCTGGACGGGCTGGCCGCCGAGAACGTCCTGGTGGTCGACGCGAACTGCGCGTACAGCCGGACCGGCGAGGGCATGCACCGCTTCGTGGACCCGGAGGACGGCGAGGTCTACCTCTACACCCAGTACGAGCCGGCGGACGCCCGGCGGGTGTACGCGAACTTCGAGCAGCCCGACCTGAAGGCCCCGTACCGCTTCGAGGTGACCGCGCCCGAGGGCTGGCAGGTGTGGAGCAACGGCACGGAGGAGTCCCGGGAGTCCGGGGTCTGGCGGTTCGCCGAGACCGCGCCGATCTCCACGTACATCACGTGCGTGGTGGCGGGCCCGTACCACTACGTGACGGACACCTACACGCGCGGGGACCTGACGGTCCCGCTGGGCGCGATGTGCCGCAAGGGGTTGGCGAAGCACTTCGACGCGGACGATGTCTTCCTGGTCACCAAGCAGGGCTTCGACCTCTTCCACGAGATCTTCGACTACCCGTACCCCTTCGGGAAGTACGACCAGGCCTTCGTGCCGGAGTACAACCTGGGTGCGATGGAGAACCCGGGGATGGTGACCTTCAAGGAGGAGTACATCTTCCGCGGGAAGGTCACGCAGGCCTCCTTCGAGCGGCGCTCGAACACGGTCCTGCACGAGATGGCGCATATGTGGTTCGGCGACCTCGTCACCATGAAGTGGTGGGACGACCTGTGGCTGAAGGAGTCCTTCGCGGACTTCATGGGCTCCTTCGCGCTGGTCGAGGCCACCCGCTTCGACCAGGCCTGGGTCACCTTCGCCAACAACCGCAAGGCCTGGGCCTACCGGGCCGACCAGCTTCCCTCCACGCACCCGATCACGGCCGACATCCGTGACCTGGAGGACGCGAAGCTGAACTTCGACGGGATCACGTACGCCAAGGGCGCGGCGGTGCTCAAGCAGCTGGTCGCGTACGTGGGCCGGGAGGCCTTCCTGGAGGGCGCGCGGCGCTACTTCAAGGCGCACGCCTACGGGAACACGACCCTGGACGACCTGCTGTCGGTGCTCGGCGAGGTCTCCGGGCGGGACATGGCCGAGTGGTCGCGGGCCTGGCTGCAGACGGCGGGCGTGAACACGCTGACGCCGGTGGTGACCTGTGACGCGGGCGGGCGCATGACGGAGCTCGCGGTGGTCCAGGAAGGGGAGGAGCTGCGTCCCCACCGGGTGGCGGTCGGCCTGTACCGGCTGGAGGCCGACGGCTCCCTCGTCCGCTACGCGCGGGCCGAGGCGGACGTGGCCGGGCTCCGGACGGTGATCGGCGAACTGGCCGGGCACGAGCGGCCCGACCTGGTCCTGGTCAACGACGAGGACCTCACCTACTGCAAGATCCGCTTCGACGAGGCCTCGCTGGCGACGCTGCGCACGCACCTGGGCGACATCAGCGACCCGCTGGCCCGCGCCCTGAGCTGGTCGGCGCTGTGGAACCTGACGCGGGACGGGCTGATGCCGGCCCGGGACTTCCTCTCGCTGGTCCTGACCCACGCGGGCCGGGAGAGCGACGTCGGCGTGCTCCAGATGCTGCACACGCAGGCGCTCGGCGCGGTCACCCACTACGCGGCGCCCGAGCGGCGCGAGGAGAGCGGCCGGGAGCTGGCCGCGGGCGCGCTGCACGAGCTGCGGCTGGCCGAACCGGGTTCGGAACACCAGCTGACCTGGGCCCGCTTCTTCGCGGCGAGCGCGATGACGGAGGGCGACTTCCAGCTGCTGCTGGGGCTGCTCGACGGTTCGGCGCGGATCGACGGGCTGGAGGTCGACCAAGAGCTGCGCTGGGACTTCCTGCTGCCGCTGGCGGCGCACGGGGCGGTGGACGAGGGCGCGCTCACCGCCGAACTGGCGCGCGACGACACGGCGTCGGGCAAGCGGCACCAGGTGCGGTGCCTGGCCGCGCGCCCGTCGGCGGCGGTCAAGGACCAGGCGTGGGCGGCGGTCGTCGAGTCGGACGCGCTGTCGAACGCGCTGGTGGAGGCGACGATCGCGGGGATGCAGCAGCCCTCGCAGCGGGCCCTGCTGGCCCCGTACGCGGCGCGCTACTTCGAGGTGATCGAGCGGGTGTGGACGGAGCGGTCGATCCAGATCGCCATGGACGTGGTGAAGGGGCTCTACCCGTCGCTCCAGGACTCGCGGGCCACGGTGGCGGCGACGGACGGGTGGCTGTCGTCCCACCCTTCGGCTCCGCCGGCCCTGCGCCGCCTGGTCCTGGAATCCCGCGACGACCTGGCCAGGGCGTTGCGCGCCCAGGCCTGCGACGCGGCGGCCGGCTGACCCCGCGGGTCCGCTGCTGGGGCTCCGCCCCAGACCCCGCGCCGTGGGCGCCGGCGAGGCTGATCCGCCTCGTCGGCGCACCTCCCATCGGCAGTCGAACGCCCGTACTTTAGCCCCGGCTTGTCCCGATTTGCCGACAGTGGTGTAACAGGGGTTAGCAAGGCCATGGCCTGAGGGAATCACCGCGTCATGAACCAGAACGCACCCCTCCCCCTCACCCACCTCACCGCCAGCCGCCCCCGCGTGCTGACCCTCGCCCAGCTGCGCGAGCACGGCATCAGCGCCTCCGACGCCGCCGGGCGGCCCTGGCAGCAGGTGCTGCCGGGGGTGTTCCTGCTCCACTCCGGGCCCGCGACCAGTGAGGAGCGGCTGCACGCCGCGCTGCTGTACGCCGACCGCCGGGGCGGCGGCGAGGTCATGATCACCGGGCTGGCCGCGCTCGCGCTCTACCGGTTCTCCTCGGTGCCCGCCCTGCTCGGGCTCTCCCACATCGACGTGCTCGTGGCCAACACCCGCCGGCTGCGCTCGACCGGCGACGTGCGGATCGTACGGACGCACACGCCGCCCCGGCCTCTGGAGGTCACCGGGCTGCCCGTGGCACCGGTGGCCCGCGCCGTCGCCGACGCCGTCGCCCAGCTGTCCGACGCCGGCACGGTACGCCGCCTGCTCAGCGAGGCCGTCCGCGCCGGCCACTGCGAACCGGCCGCCGTCGTAAGGGAGCTGACCGTGGCCCGGCTGCTGAACCGGCCGCACGTGGTCGACGCCGTCGAGTACCTCCTCGCCGAGGGCCGGGCCATCGCGGAGGACCGGCTGTACCAGCTCGTACGCGGCTACGAACTGCCCGATCCCGTCTGGAACGTGGACCTGCGGCTGCCCGGCGGCCCGCACCTCGGCGGGGTCGACGCGTACTGGCCCGAGCAGGCCGTCGCCATCGAGATCGACACCCGCGCCCCCCACCAGGGCGCGGACGACGACTGGTCGGAGTGCGTGCGCAAGCGCGAGACGCTGGAGCGGCTCGGGGTGACCGTCCTCCACCTCACCCCGCGCAAGCTCCGGGACTGGCCCGAGCAGCAGGCCGCGGTCATCCGGACCGCCCTGACGGCTTCCGGCGACCAGGAGCCCGCCGCCTACCTGGTGGTGCTCCCCCGGTGAGTCGCCGGCCGCCCCGGCTGCGGACTGGCCGGGGAGTACTCCGGAGCGCTCCAGCGCAGCCGCCCCGGATGCAGGCTCTCCACCACCGATTCCACCGTGAACCGCACCTGTCGCCCCCCGTCGGCCCCGAACTCGGTGCGGGCCCGCCCGCTCAGCTGGAGCACCGCACCGCTCTCCCAGTCGGGGAAGAGCAGCCCGGCCCGCTCGTCGGCGGCCAGGTTCCCCAGCGTCAGGAACATCGCGTTGCCCGCGTAGTCCGGCCAGACCAGCTCGGACGGGGAGAGCACCTCCACGAAGCCCGGCAGTCCACCCCGATGGCTGGCGTCGGCCCCGTCCTCCTCGGCGGTCGTGGCGATGAAGAAGGTGTCGGCGGCACGGACGGCCCGCCGCTGGTCGGCGGTGAGCGCCTCCCCGCGCCGCAGCACACCGGCCCCTTCGGCCACCACGTCCAGCGGCTGCCGCTTCTGCAGGTACTTCGGGCAGTTGGCGAAGACCTGCTCGGCCCGCACCGCGAAGCCGCGTCCCGTCACCTCCAGGGTTCCGTTCAGCCGCATCCGGCGCCGGGTGCGCGGGTCGAGCGCGATGGTCCCGACCCGGGTGCCGGCCGTGGCCAGGGCCTCCCCGAGCGGGTCCCCTGCCGGTAGCCCCCCGGTGACCGTGATCCGGTCCGGCCCGGTGGCCCGTACGAATCCGGGCTCACCGGTGAGCAGCGAGGCCCACAGCCGCCCCGTAGCGTCGGCGGCGCCGACGACGAGGTGCGGCTGGAGCCCCAGGAACGCCGCGGCGACGTCCCGGATGCCCGTGCCGATCGAGCGGCCGACGTGGTCGGCGAGCTGACGTACGCCGACCCGTTCCTGCACGGCCAGCGAGCCCCAGTGGTACGCCATGGCGGCACTCCTCTCCGAGCGGGTCCTAGCGGGTCCTAGAAGAAGCCGCAGGTCGGCGCGGATTCCGTCGGTGCAGGCGCGCCCTCGGCGCCGGTGGGCACGGAGATCTCCAGACGGGCGCCGTCGGGGTCGTGGAAGAAGATCCCGCCCGAGGCCGCTCCCTCGCCGTGGGCGACGACTCCCTCGTAGGCGAATGCGACGCCCAGGCCGCGCAGCCGGTCCTCGTAGGCCCGGACCTCCTCGATGTCGCCGGCGGAGAACGCCAGATGGTGCAGTCCGGCGGCGGCCGGGGCGTACCGGTCCTCGGCCTGCTGCCAGAGCGTGAGGACGAGCTCGCCGTCCTGTCCGAGGAAGGCGAAGCGGCGGTCCTCCTCCTTGCCCTCGCCCAGCAGGTCGAAGCCGAGCGCGTCGCGGTAGAAGGCGAGCGAGCGGTCCAGATCGGTGACGTTCAGGCCCACGTGCCCGGTGCGGAGCGTGCTGATGGCGGTCGTCGTCATGACGGTTCCCTTCCCCAAAGAGTTCTAACCTTCTAAATCGAGATTAGGGGTTAGGCACCTGGACGTCAACCGGTCACGTAACCTTGAGGGGTTAGCACGCGAGGAGGCACGCATGACGGCACAGGCGACGGACCCGCGTCCACTGACCGGAGAGCCGCTCTCCCTCGACCTGCTCAACACCCGCTGGGTGCAGGACGGCGAACCGCGGGACCTGTTCTCCGGCGCCGCCGGGCTGACCCGGATCGAGGGACTCGCCGTCTGGCTGGAGAGCGCCGGTCTGGCCGGCCGCTTCCGCGCCGAGGCCCCGACCCTCGTCCACCTGCTGACCGCGCGCGAGGCACTGGCCCGCGCCGTCGCGCAGCCGGCCGACGAGAGCGCGCGCGCCCTGGTGGACGCCGTCCTGGACCACGGCCGGATCCGCGCGACACTGACCGCCGAAGGGCCGGGCGAGCGCCCCGAGTTCGCCGATCCCGCCTGGGGCCCGGCCTGGACGGCGGCGCGCGACTACCTGGACCTGCTGAGCACCGCGCCCGACCGGATCCGCAAGTGCGCTTCGGAGACCTGCGTCCTGCACTTCCACGACACCTCGCGCAACGGCACCCGTCGCTGGTGCTCGATGGCCGGCTGCGGCAACCGCGCGAAGGCCTCGCGCCATTACGCGCGCACGCGCGAGCGCTGAGCGGTCGAAATCTGTCACACCTGTCGCGAGACGGAAGTCCACCCTCCGTCTGACGCGGGGTCGGAGAGTCGATAAATCCACTCGCGGAAGCCTGCGAGTTGCACCGCCTTGTCCTGACATCCACCTACTGGCGGATACTCCGCGCTGGCGGGAGTCCGCCATGTCAGGTCTCGGTCAATGACAACTCTCCCCAAAAAGCTGTCCCTTGCGCAAAGCTGACCGGTCATCCGGCACCGAATTCCGGACCGTATCTTTCACTTAGCCAGGGATGCTGATGACCCTCGAATCCCCCAGCTCCACCAGCGGGGCCATACCCGGCGCCAGACGCGTGGGCCGCGTCGCGGCGGCCGCGGGCCTGGTGGCGGCGCTCTGCGCCACCGGCGCGATGCCCGCCTTCGCGGCGGGCACGGCCGACGACCAGTGGACTACCACGCCGGTCAAGTCGGCCGACCAGAAGCTCGGTTCGGCCGACGCCGAGCTGCTCCAGGAGGCCAAGGCCAAGGGTGACGCGCACGTCACCGTCATGGTCGCCACCGCTCCCGGCCAGACCCAGCAGGTGGCGCAGCAGCTCGACGCCGTCCAGGGCGCCTCGGTGGGCCGGACGTACGACAAGCTCGGTTACGTCCGCGCCACCCTGCCCACCGACAAGGCCGAGGCCGCGCTGAAGGCGGCGACCAAGCTGTCCTCGGTGCACGGCATCGACCTGCGGCACGAGATCCAGCTGCCGGACCCGCGCCCCGACGCGGACCGCGGGACGGACAAGACCGAGAAGACCGCGGCCGAGACGTACGCGGCGCCGGACAGGAACACTCCGGCGAAGAACCCGTACAACCCGTCCTTCGAGACCGGCGCGGTGGACTTCGTCGAGAAGAACCCGCAGGCCGACGGCCGTGGCGTGACCATCGGCATCATGGACTCGGGTGTCGACCTCGGCCACCCGGCCCTGCAGAAGACCACCACCGGCGAGCGCAAGATCGTCGACTGGGTGACGGCGACCGACCCGATCACGGACAACGACGGGACCTGGCGCGCCCAGATCACCCCGGTCACCGCCGCGGGCGGCACCTTCTCCGCGGGCGGCCAGAGCTGGAAGGCGCCGGAAGGCAGCTTCCAGTGGAGCCGTTTCACCGAGTCGATCACCGCCAACGGCGACATGAAGGGCGACGTCAACCGCGACGGTGACACCACCGACCGGTTCGGCATGCTCTACGACGCCGCCGCCGGCACCGTCCGCGTCGACACCGACCAGGACGGCGACTTCACGAACAACGAGCCGATGAAGCCGTACAAGGACGGCTACCAGATCGGCTACTTCGGCACGGACAACCCGGCGACCGAGGTCGCCGAGCGCATCCCGTTCGTGATCGAGATCCGCAAGGACGTCCCGATGGACCCGCTGGGCGGGGACTGGGTCGGCAAGAAGGCCGACTTCGTCAACATCGGCATCATCGAGTCCGAGCACGGCACGCACGTCGCGGGCATCACCGCGGCGAACGGCCTCTTCGGCGGCGCGATGAACGGCGAGGCGCCCGGCGCGAAGCTCGTCTCCTCGCGCGCCTGCTCCTGGTCCGGCGGCTGCACCAACATCGCGCTGACCGAGGGCATGATCGACCTCGTCGTCAACCGCGGCGTGGACATCGTCAACATGTCCATCGGTGGTCTGCCGGCGCTGAACGACGGCAACAACGCGCGCTCCGAGCTCTACAAGAACCTCATCGACACCTACGGCGTCCAGCTGGTCATCTCGGCCGGCAACTCGGGCCCCGGTGTCAACACCATCGGAGACCCGTCCCTCGCGGACAAGGTCATCTCCGTGGGTGCGGCGGTCTCCAAGGAGACCTGGGCCGCCAACTACGGCTCCGGCGTGGCGACGAAGTACAACATGTTCCCGTTCTCCTCGCGCGGTCCGCGTGAGGACGGCGGCTTCACGCCGACCATCACCGCCCCGGGCGCTTCCATCAACACCATCCAGACCTGGCTGCCCGGCCAGCCGGTGGCGGAGGCCGGCTACAGCCTGCCGGCCGGTTACGGCATGCTCCAGGGCACCTCGATGTCCTCGCCGCAGGCGGCGGGCGCGAGCGCCCTGCTGATCTCGGCCGCGAAGCAGCAGAACATCGCGCTGACCCCGGCGGGCCTGCGCACCGCGCTCACCAGCACCGCGAAGAAGATCGACGACGTCCCGGCCCACGCACAGGGTGCCGGTCTCATCGATGTCGTCGAGGCGTGGGAGTCCATCCAGCGCGGCGCGACGGCGAACGAGTTCACCGTCAAGGCGCCGGTCGACACCGCGATCGACCAGTTCCTGAAGACCCCGGGCTTCGGCACCGGCCTGTACGACCGCGAGGGCGGCCTCAAGGTCGGCCAGAAGAAGGTCTACAACGTCGTCGTCACCCGCACCACGGGCGTGAAGTACGGCACCCGGCACAACCTGAGCTGGCGCAACGACGACGGCACGTTCAAGGTCATCGGCGGCTACGACTACGTCACCCTGCCGCTGAACAAGCCCGTCACCATCAAGGTCGAGGCCAACGCCAAGACGGCCGGCGTCCACAGCGGCATCCTGCAGCTGGACGACGAGACCACCGAGGGCATCGACAAGCAGATCCTGACGACCGTCGTCGCGGCGACCCCGCTGACGGCTCCGTCCTTCACGCTGTCGGAGGCCTCCTCCGTACAGCGCAACAGCCACAAGTCGTACTTCGTGACCGTCCCACAGGGCACCAAGACCCTCGAGGTCGCCCTGGGCGGGCTCGCGGCGGGCAGCCAGACGCGCTTCGTCTCGATCCACCCGTACGGCACCCCGGTCGACCCGACCTCGACGGTCAACTGCTACCCGAACTACAACAACCCGGCCAACACCTGCCGCCCCGACGTGCGCTCGTACCCCGAGCCGCAGCCGGGCGTCTGGGAGATCGAGGTCGAGTCGCGCCGTACGTCGCCGCTGCTCGACAACCCGTACAAGCTGGACGTCTCCGTGCTCGGCGCGGCCTTCGACCCGGCGGTCAAGGTCCTGCCCGAGGTAAAGCAGGGCACCCCGGCTCCGGTCCAGTGGAGCGTCAAGAACGAGGCCGCGGCCATCAGCGGCGGCAAGCTCCAGGGCGGCGCGCTCGGCTCCGCGAAGGTCGCCACGCCGACCATCGCGAACGGTGAGACCCACACCACCGAGGTCGTGATCGGCGAGGGCGTCTCCCGCCTCGACATCGCGATCGGCAAGGTGTCCGACACCGGCGCCGACCTCGACCTCGACGTCTACAAGGACGGCATCAAGGTCGGCTCCTCCGCCGACGGCGACTCCGAGGAGGCCGTGAGCCTGGTCAAGCCGGCCGCCGGCACCTACACCGTCAAGGTGATCGGCTACGCGGTCCCGGCCGGCTCCACCACGTACGACTACCGCGACGTGTACTTCTCGTCCGCCCTGGGCTCCGTCCAGGTCGACGAGGCCGCCGCGGTGAACCTCGCCACCGGCGCCTCGGCGCAGGTCTCGGCGAACGTCCTGGTCAGCAGCGCGGCCCCCGAGGGCCGTCAGTTCTTCGGCCAGGTCCAGCTGCTCAACGCCCGCGGCACCGCCGCCGGCACCGGCAGCGTCCAGATCGAGAAGGTCCTCCCGTAGGGCCTTCCGTAGGCCTCTTGTAGGCCTCCCGCAGGACGTGCACACCGGAGGGGCGGTGCTCTCGCGAGCGCCGCCCCTCCGGCCTTTCCCCGCCCGCGTCCCGCACTGCGGACAATGGATTGGACAAGCAGGCCGGGTTCGCACGCATGATGGACCAGGCTTGACCACGCTGTACGTACCAGGAGGAGTCACCGTGAGGGTCGGAATCGTCGGAGCCACCGGACAGGTCGGCGGAGTCATGCGCGGCATCCTCGCCGAGCGGAAGTTCCCGGTGACCGAGCTGCGGCTGTTCGCCTCGGCCCGTTCCGCGGGCTCCACGCTGCCCTGGGAGGGCCGGGAGATCACCGTCGAGGACGCGTCCGCGGCCGACTACTCGGGCCTGGACATCGTCATCTTCTCCGCGGGCGGCGCCACCTCCAAGGCCCTGGCCGAGAAGGTCGCCTCGCAGGGCGCCGTCGTGATCGACAACTCCTCCGCCTGGCGCCGCGACCCCGAGGTCCCCCTCGTCGTCTCCGAGGTCAACCCGCACGCGATCAAGAACCGCCCCAAGGGCATCATCGCGAACCCGAACTGCACCACCATGGCCGCGATGCCGGTGCTGCGCCCGCTGCACGACGAGGCCGAACTGACCGCGCTGATCGCCACCACCTACCAGGCCGTGTCCGGCTCCGGTGTGGCCGGCGTCGCCGAGCTCGACGGCCAGATCCAGGCCGTGGCCGCGCGCGCCACGGAGCTGGCCCACGACGGCGAGGCCCTCGCCTTCCCCGAGCCGGCCGTCTACAAGCGCCCCATCGCCTTCAACGTGCTCCCCCTCGCGGGCTCGATCGTGGACGACGGCTCGCACGAGACCGACGAGGAGCAGAAGCTCCGCAACGAGTCCCGCAAGATCCTGGAGATCCCGGAGCTCAAGGTCTCCGGCACCTGCGTGCGCGTGCCGGTCTTCTCCGGCCACTCCCTCCAGGTCAACGCCCGCTTCGCCCGCCCGATCAGCGTGGAGCGCGCCTACGAGCTGCTGAAGGACGCCCCCGGCGTCGAGATCTCGGAGATCCCGACCCCCCTCCAGGCCGCCGGCAAGGACGCCTCGTACGTGGGCCGCATCCGCGTCGACGAGACCGTCGAGAACGGCCTCTCGCTGTTCCTCTCCAGCGACAACCTCCGCAAGGGCGCCGCGCTGAACGCGGTCCAGATCGCGGAGCTGGTGGCCGAGGAGCTCCAGCAGGGCTGATCCACCACGTGACGGAGGGGAGGGCGCCCGGTGGGCGCCCTCCCCTCCGCGCGTCACGGCCTGCGAGCGGGTCGTGCTGCCGGCAGATCTCCGACCTCGCGTGCGCGAAGGCGCTGGATCGCGGCCCGCAGTGCTGCTGAGCGCGACCCGAGCCCCTTCTCCGCCGCGTAGCGGTCGAGGAACGCGACGTCCTCCACCGGCAGGCTCACGCCGATCTTCAAGGGTCAGGCCACCTTGACCGTGACATCGCCGCGCTGGACGATCACCGACACCTCACCGCCGAGCGCGGCCGCGTAGGCACGCAGGACGTCAAGGCTGTCGACCTGCCCGTGCTCGATCTGCGATACGCGTGCCTGACTGACGCCCAGTGCCGCGGCGACGCCCGCCTGCGTCAGACCGGCAGACCGCCTGAGCCGTGCCAGCTCATGCCCTCGGATGCGGGCGGTGTTCTCCTCGCGGACCTGCGCCCGCCCTTCCTCGGCCTCGGAGGTTCCCAGCCACGGCTGGCGCTCCAAGGCTTCGGCACGCACCTCTCGCCACGAACGTCCCTTCACCTTGTACCTCCTCGTTCCTTGCCGGACACGTAGTGGTCGTACCGTTGCTCGGCGATCAGAATGTTCTCGTCGTACCAGCGGCTCCACTGGCCTGCTTTGTCTCCCGCGACCAGGATGACCGCTTCCCGGTCCGCATCGAACACGAACAGCATCCGGACCTCGGACCTGCGGCTCGTCCTCGCAAAGCCGCAGGAACCACGCCTCTACGGGTTCCAGCAGAATGATCTCCCACATGCGGGCGAGCTTAAGGCTGAACTTATACCCGCTGCTGGCAGGGGACTAAACATCAGCCCTACGGGTGAATCCTGCGGAAGCCAGCCGCAGCCAATTCACCGGGCACGGCACCTGAGCGGCGTGGAAAGATGGCGGGCAACGTCACCATCGAAGGAGATGAACGCGTGCCAGGCACGAATCTCACCCGTGAAGAGGCTCAGCAGAGGGCGAAGCTGCTCACTGTCGACTCCTACGAGATCGCACTCGATCTCAGCGGCGCGCAGGAGGGTGGGACCTTCCCGTCCGTGACCACCGTGCGCTTCCAGGCGGCGGAGGCCGGCGCCGAGACCTTCATCGACCTGGTCGCGCCGGCCGTGCACGAGGTCGTGCTGAACGGCAAGGCGCTGGACGTCGCCGCCGTGTTCCGGGATTCCCGGATCGCGCTGACGCAGCTCGCGGCCGGGGACAACGAGCTGCGCGTCGTCGCGGAATGCGCGTACACCAACACCGGTGAGGGCCTGCACCGCTTCGTCGACCCGGTCGACCAGCAGGCGTACCTGTACACGCAGTTCGAGGTGCCGGACGCGCGGCGGGTCTTCGCCAGCTTCGAGCAGCCCGACCTGAAGGCGACGTTCCGGTTCACCGTGACGGCCCCGGAGGGCTGGACGGTCATCTCGAACTCTCCGACGCCTGAGCCGAAGGGCCCCGATTCGACCGTATGGCACTTCGAGCCGACCCCGCGCGTCTCGACGTACATCACCGCCCTGATCGTCGGCCCGTACCACGCGGTGCACAGCTCCTACGAGGGCCCGGACGGGCAGTCCGTCCCGCTCGGCATCTACTGCCGCCCCTCGCTCGCCGAGTTCCTCGACGCGGACGCGATCTTCGACGTGACGCGGCAGGGCTTCGAGTGGTTCCAGGAGAAGTTCGCGTACGACTACCCCTTCGCCAAGTACGACCAGCTCTTCGTCCCGGAGTTCAACGCGGGCGCGATGGAGAACGCGGGCGCCGTCACCATCCGCGACCAGTACGTCTTCCGCTCGAAGGTGACGGACGCGGCGTACGAGACGCGCGCCGAGACGATCCTGCACGAGCTCGCCCACATGTGGTTCGGCGACCTCGTCACCATGGAGTGGTGGAACGACCTGTGGCTGAACGAGTCGTTCGCCACCTACACCTCGATCGCCTGCCAGGCGTACGCCGACGGCTCGAAGTGGCCGCACGCGTGGACCACCTTCGCCAACTCCATGAAGACCTGGGCGTACCGGCAGGACCAGCTGCCATCCACGCACCCGATCATGGCCGACATCCGTGACCTGGACGACGTCCTCGTCAACTTCGACGGGATCACGTACGCCAAGGGCGCCTCGGTGCTCAAGCAGCTCGTCGCCTACGTCGGCATGGAGGCCTTCTTCAAGGGCGTGCAGGCGTACTTCAAGGCACACGCGTACGGGAACACGCGCCTGTCCGACCTGCTGGGCGCCCTCGAGGAGACCTCCGGCCGCGACCTGACCGTCTGGTCGAAGGCGTGGCTGGAGACGGCCGGCATCAACATCCTGCGCCCGGAGATCGAGACGGACGCGAGCGGTGCCATCACCGCCTTCGCCGTCCGCCAGGAGGCCCCGGCGCTGCCGGCGGGCGCCAAGGGCGAGCCTGTGCTCCGCCCGCACCGCATCGCCGTCGGCCTGTACGACCTGCGCGACGGCAGCCTCGTACGGACGGACCGCGTCGAGCTGGACATCGACGGCGACCTTACGGCGGTGCCGGAGCTGGTCGGCCGCGCCCGGCCGGCCGTCGTCCTGCTGAACGACGACGACCTGTCGTACGCGAAGGTCCGCCTGGACGAGGTCTCGCTGGAGAACGTGACCGCGTACCTGGGCGACTTCACCGAGTCTCTGCCGCGCGCGCTGTGCTGGGCCTCCGCCTGGGACATGACCCGCGACGGCGAGCTGGCGACCCGCGACTACCTGGCGCTGGTGCTGTCCGGCATCGGCAAGGAGTCGGACATCGGCGTCGTGCAGTCCCTGCACCGCCAGGTGAAGCTGGCCATCGACCTGTACGCCGACCCGGCGTGGCGCGAGCAGGGTCTGGCCACCTGGACCGAGGCCACGCTGGAGCACCTGCGCGGCGCCGAGCCGGGCAGCGACCACCAGCTGGCGTGGGCGCGTGCCTTCGCGGCGACGGCCCGTACGGAGGGGCAGCTGACGTACCTCTCGGCGCTGCTTGACGGTGCGGCGGAGATCGAGGGCCTGGCCGTGGACACCGAGCTGCGGTGGGCGTTCCTGGAGCGGCTCGCCGCGACGGGTGTCGCCGACGAGGATGCCATCGCGGCCGAGCTGAAGCGGGACCCCACGGCGGCGGGTGAGCGCCACGCGGCGACCGCGCGTGCGGCCCGGCCGACGGCCGAGGCCAAGGCCCGGGCGTGGGCCTCGGTGGTGGAGCGGGGTGACCTGCCGAACGCGGTGCAGGAAGCGGTGATCGGCGGCTTCGTCCAGGCCGACCAGCGCGAGCTGATCGCCCCGTACGCCGAGAAGTACTTCGCGGTGGTCAAGGAGATCTGGGACACCCGCAGCCACGAGATCGCGCAGCAGATCGCGGTGGGTCTGTACCCGTCGCTCCAGGTCTCCCAGGAGACCCTGGACGCGACGGACGCGTGGCTGGCCTCGGCCGAGCCGAACGCGGGCCTGCGGCGGCTGGTGTCGGAATCCCGCGCGGGCATCGAACGTGCCCTGCGCGCGCAGGCGGCGGACGAGGCCGCGGCTTCCTGACGCGCCGACGACGACATGAGGGCGCCCCCGGTGCGTGACGCACCGGGGGCGCCCTCGGTCACATCAGCGCATGGACTGGATCCAGCGCCAGCCGTTCTCGCCGATGCGGACGGGCGGCGCGAAGCCGGTGCCCGTACCGCCGAGGAACTGCAGGTCTCCGGTGGCCGGGTCCTGCGGCGCCGTGGTGAGCAGCAGGTCGGCGTGGCCGTTGCCGTCGAGGTCGCCGACCGTCCCGGCCAGCGGGTACGAGGCGGCCGGCGCCGTGTGGATCACGGTGGGCGCGGGCAGGGCCGCGGCGCCCGCGGAGAGGAACTGTCGCAGCTGTCCGTCGGCGCCGCGCGCCCACAGGTCGGCGCGGCCGTCCGTGTTCACGTCGCCGGGGGCGAGGATCTCGTAGTCCTTCCACTCCGGTCCGCCCAGCACCACCACGTCGCGCGGCAGCGCCGGCACGGTGCCGACCGTGCCCCGGTGCAGGTACAGGCCGTTGGCGCTGCGGCCCACGAGGTCGGGCTGGCCGTCGCCGTCGATGTCTCCGACGGCGAGCGGGGTGGCGTGGGCCCAGCCGGTGGGCCGCTCGCGCATGGGCACGCGCTCGCCGAGCCGGCCGTAGCCGACGTTGGGGTAGATCCACAGCTCGTCGCCGATCCGGGCGACGACGTCCTCGCGGCCGTCCCCGGTCCAGTCACCGCGGTGGCTGAGGTCGGCGCCGGCGAAGCCGCTCTGGCCGATCACCTTGTACGTGCCGAAGCTCCCGCCGGCGAGGCCCGGGTAGAGCCGCAGCGAGCCGTCCGCCTGGACGGCGAGCAGGTCGGGGCGGCCGTCGCCGGTGAGGTCGCCTCCGGTGGGCGTGCGCTCGTGGATGCTCGCGGCGGAGAGGACCATCTTGTGGTCCTTCATCTTGGTGTAGCCGGTCTCCACGACGTGGCTCTGGACATCGCCGAAGTCCTGGCGGCTGAAGAAGGTGTAGTCGACCTTCCCGCCGTAGGCCGAGGTCACGGGATCCCAGTGGGTGCGCTGGCCCGAGCGGCACTCCGTTGCGCCGGACGCCAGGCACGCCTCGCTGAAGTGGTTCCGGTCGGTGCTGTCGGCCTCGACGAGGGAGAGGGTGCCGGGCAGTCCGGCGTAGACCTCGTCCATGTGCGAGTAGTACGGCCGGGCGTTGAAGTCCCCGCCCAGGATGACGGGCAGGCCGCCCGACCACTCCTCGATCTTGGCCAGCATGGCCGGGGTGTCGTTCTTGGCGTCCTTGTCCTGGCGCAGGTGCGCGCCGCAGGCCAGAACGGTCCGGCCGTCCACGAGGGTCCGGGCACAGACCACCGACCGCTTCTCGCCCTCCATGCCCTGCGGACTCACCACGGCCGACATGCCGACGACCTCGCTCTGCGGGCCCTTGATCAGCAGTGCCTGGCCGAAGCTCGTGTCGTCGCCCCACTTGGCGCACTTGGGGGGTGACCCCGGGGCCGGCTCAGGGGCTGCCTTCTGGGTGCTGGCCCAGACCCCGGCGTAGCCGGGGAGCACGGCGCGCAGCCGGTCGTACTGGCCCTTGCACGCCTCCTGGAGCATCACCACGTCGGTGTCCCAGCCGGTGATGTGGCCCTTGAGGCCGTCGGCCCAGGTGGCCGGGTCCATGGTGCTCTGGCAGTCGACGAACGCACCGCACACGTTGTACGAGATCGTGCGCACGGGCGGCGCCACCGGATCGGTGTCGGCGGCGGCCACCCCCTGCCCAGGCATCACCGCGAAGAGCCCTGCCACCAGCGCCAGTCCGGCTGCCAGTCGGCCTCCCCGTGCGGCACGCGGATGTCTGTTCCCTGTCCGGCTCACCAGTTCCCCCTTGTCGAAGATCACAGAAAGGGGCCAGCGTAGGTCATCCCGCGGCGGCCGCCCGCAGCGCGTTCAGCACGTGGGCCACCGCCGGGGCTGCCTCCGACCCCCGCCGGACCGCCGCGATGACGTGCCGCGTCGGCCGGTCGTGGGTGAGGACGCGAACCGCGACGCCGGAGGCCCGGCCCGACACCATGCGGGGCACCAGGGCCACGCCCATCCCCGCCTCCACCATCGCCAGGATCGCGGTCCAGCCGGAGGCGGAGTGCGCCTGCTCCGGCACGAAGCCGGCCGCCTCGCACGCGCTGCGGGTGATCTCCGACCAGGGCCCGCTGCCTCCGTAGATCCACCGTTCCCCGGACAGGTCGGCCAGCCGCAGGCCCGCGGCCTCCGCCAGCGGGTGCCCCGGCGGGAGGGCCACGTCCAGCGGGTCCTCCAGCAGGGTGGCCCGCGTGAAGCGGTGGTCCCGCGCGCCGGGCGCATGGGCCGCGAGCGAAAGGGCGAGGTCCACGACCCCGGTGGACAGCAGCTCGTAGGACTCGGCGGCCTCGGTCTCGCGGACGCGGACCTCCACGCCCGGGTGGCTCCGGCGCAGGGCCGCCACGGCCGGGACGACCAGCACCGGCACGGCGGTGGAGAAGGCGCCGACCCGTACCTCCCCCACCTCCCCGGCGAGGTAGCCGGTGAGTTCGGCGTCGGCCCGTTCCAGCTGCGCGAAGACGGCTTCGGTGTGCCGCAGGACGAGGTGGGCGGCGTCGGTGAGCCGTACGCGCCGCCCGTGGGCCTCCAGCAGCGGCACTCCCAGCTGCTTGGCGAGGTTGGTCAGTTGCTGCGAAACGGCCGAAGGCGTCATGTGCAGCGCCTCGGCCGTCGCGGTCACGGTGCCCTGGTCGGCCAGGGTCCGCAGGATCCGCAGCTTCTTGATGTCCCACTCGGTCATGGGCCCGAACCTACCGCCGGACGGCGACGGCGCTGCCCAGGGCGACCCCGCCCAGGATCAGCGCCATGCAGAGCAGTTGCGCCGGTCCGGTCCGCTCGCCCAGCAGCAGGAAGCCGAGTCCTGCCACGCACACCGGCTGGAGGTAGTAGACGACGCCGGCCCGCGCGGCCCCGGTGATCGAGATGGCCTTGTTCCAGGCGAAGAAGGCGACGGCGGAGGAGAACACGCCGACGTACAGCAGCGGTCCGACCGTCCCGGCGGTGGCCTCGAAGCCGCCCTGGACGGTGAGGGACACGGCGTACGCGGGGGCCAGCATCAGCGCGCCGAGGACGAAGGTGCTGATCAGGAAGGCCAGTCCGCCGATCTCGGCGGGCTTGCGCTTCAGCAGCGCGCTGTAGGAGGCGAAGGACAGGGCGGCGCCGAACATCCACAGGTCGCCCGCGCCGAAGTCGAAGCCGAGCGAGCCGTCCCCGACCAGCAGCAGCACTCCGAGGGCCGCGAGCAGCATCCCGAAGGCACGGCGGGCGCCGAGCCGTTCGCCGCCGAGGCGGGCGTACAGGGCCATGACGACCGGCGAGGCGGCCATGATCATGCCCATGTTGGAGGCGGAGGTGGTCAGTCCGGCCTGGTGGACGAGGGTGTTGTAGAGGGTGACGCCGAACAGCGTGGCCAGCGAGATGTAGCCGAGGTGCCGACGGATCAGGGCCCGCTGCTGCCAGGCCTGCCGGGCCGCGAAGGGCGTGACCGCGAGGGCGGCGATGATCCACCGCCAGAAGACGGCCTGGACGGGCGGGACTGTCTCGGCCATCCCCCGCGTGGCGACGAAGCTGCCGGACCAGACGACCGTGGCGACCAGCGCGAGGAGTACGCCCAGTCCGGCGGCGCCCTTCCTTCCCGGGCTGCTGAGCTGCCGTGCCTTCGAAAGCCGCTGTGCCTTCGAAACGGTGCGGATCTGGTCCATGACGGCCACGTGGTGTCTCCCCCTCGGGGTGTTGTCTGTCTGTCGTCGAACTACCGTCGCACCTCCGCATTGCCCAGGTCCATCGAAAGATTCTGACTGGTCTTTTCAGAAGAACTGAACGTTTCCGGTGCCTTGGGCGTGCGTCCGGGCAGCTGGCCGAAGACGGTGGCACCGAAGGCGATCGCCATGCCGACCAGCTGCACGGGCGACAGCGCCTGGCCGAGCGCGGCCCAGCCGATGACGGCGGCGGTGAGCGGGGACAGCGGGCCGAGCAGGGTGACGGAGGTGGCGGTGAGCCGGCCGATGCCGCGGAACCAGAGCCAGTACGCGATCCCGGTGTTGATCAGCATCATGTAGCCGTAGCCGAGGAGGGCATTGCCGTCGAGCGCGGGCGGTGCCCCTTCGATGACGGCGGCGATCGGGATGATGATCAGCCCGCCCGCGGCGAGCTGCCAGCCGGCCACGGCCAGCGGACCGACGCCCTCGGGCCGTCCCCAGCGCTTGGCCATCACCGTGCCCGCGCCCATGGACGCGGAGGAGACCACACCGGCGACGACGCCGACGAGGTCGAGCCGGGCCTCGGCGGTCAGGACCACCATGCTCACGCCGAGCGCGGCGACGATGGCGGCGAGGACGGTCCGCAGCCTGGCCCGCTCGCCCAGCAGCAGGGCGGCGAGTCCTACGACGAACAGCGGGCCCGCGGCGCCCAGTACGGCGGCGACACCGCCGGGCAGCCGGTAGGCGGAGAGGAAGAGCAGGGGGAAGAATGCGCCGATGTTCAGGGTGCCGAGGACGGCGGACTTCCACCACCAGGCGCCCTTGGGCAGGGTCCGGGAGAGGGCGATCAGCAGCAGCCCGGCGGGCAGTGCCCGCATGGCCCCGGTGAACAGGGGCCGGTCGGGCGGCAGCAGCTCGGACGCGACGAAGTAGGTGGAGCCCCACGAGATGGGGGCGAGTGCGGTCAGGGCGACGGTGGCGAGGCGGTTCACGACGACTCCTCGGACAGGTGACGAAGGGTGGGTGAGCGAGCGCGGGTGAGCGGGGCTCAGGCGGCGGTCACAGCGGGGGCGGGACGCGGCTCGCCGTGGGCGGCCCGCGCTGGGGGCACGGCGTACACGGCCTCGGCCGGCAGGTGCCGCTCCAGCCGGAGCAGCGCCAGTGCGGCGCCCAGGGCGGCGACGGTGAGCAGGGCCCACGGCAGCCGGCCGTCGACGGCGAGCAGCGCGGTGAAGAGGGACGGGGCGAGGGCGGTGGCGAGCGCGTAGGACAGCTGGTAGGTGGCCAGGTAGCGGCCGCGTACGGCTTCCGGCGCGGCCGAGACCGACAGGGCGCCGCCGGAGGGGCTGTGGATCAGTTCGCCGAGGGTGTAGACGACCACGATGGCCAGCAGGGCGACCAGGGTGACGGTCTGTCCGGGGCGCAGGGTGCCGAGGACGATCTGGGCGGCGAAGGCGGCGGCGAAGAGCAGGGCTCCGAGTGCGGCGGAGCGGGTACGGCGGGCACCCGAGCGGCGGACGCGGCCGGCGACCAGGACGCCGATTCCGGCGCACAGGACGGTGTTGACGGTGAAGGCGGCTCCGGTGAGGGAGTCGGGTCCGCGCAGCCAGGTCGCGATGTAGAGCGGGAAGAGCACGGAGAGGGCCGCGTAGCCCAGGGCCGTCAGGAAATTGGCGGCGGTCAGTCCCAGGAAGGGGCGGTCGGCCAGCACCATCCGGTAGCCGGCGGACGGCCGCCGCGCGGAGGTGGCGGTCCCGCTCCCGCCGTCCGCGCCGCCGCGCACGGGCCGGACCCGGCTGACGAGCAGTCCGGCGAGGGCGAAGGCCAGCGCGTTGCCGTAGGCCGTGTACTGGAATCCGCCGGTGCCGGACAGGGCGAGGACGCCGGAGACGAGCAGGGCGCCCCCGCCCATCCCGGCGTTCTGCAGGGCCCTGATGGACGCCTGGAGCCGGTCCCGGGCGGCGCCGCGCGCCACCTCTCCGATCAGGGACTGCTGGACGACGGGGAAGGAGCGGTCGGCGAGTGCGGTGACCAGCGTGACGGCGGCGAAGGCGGGCACGGAGTCGGCGAGGGGGTACAGGACGAAGCCGAGCGCACGGATCGCGTAGAGCACCAGGTTGGCCTGGCGGGCACCGAACCGGTCGACGGCGGAGCCGGCCAGCGGCATCACGGCCAGTCCGGCGAGGCCGGTCACGGTCAGGACCAGCCCGACGAGCGTGAAGGAGAGGCCGGTGAGGTGGTGGAAGAACACGAGCGAGAAGGGGATGTACATCCCGATCCCGACCGAGCTGATGCCGACGCCGACGAGCAGGGACCGCTCCCCCGCCACCCGTTCTTCTCCGGTCTTCCCGGCCCCGGCCACCGCCATCATTCCCCCCAAGTAGGTCACTCGAAAGTAGCTTACCCCTAAGCTACTTTTCGTCAAGCAACTTTCTTGCAATCAATCAAGTCGGAACCGGATACTGCGTCCCATGACCGAGGCCAAAAAGGACATCAGCGCGGACGCCGTCGACGCGATCATTGCCCAGTGGGCTGTAGTACGACCGGATCTGGACACCGGCCCCATGGCCGTCTTCGGCCGCGTGTACCGGATCAGCAAGGCCATGGGCGACGCGATGGAGCAGGCGTACGGCCGCTACGGAATCGCGCGCGGGGAGTTCGACGTCGTCGGCACCCTGCGGCGCTCCGGAGCGCCGTACACGCTCTCGCCCCGCCAGCTCTCCGCCACGCTGATGCTGACCACGGGCGGTATGACCGGGCGCCTGGACAAGCTGGAGAAGGCCGGACTGCTCCGCCGCAGCCCCGATCCGCACGACCGGCGCGGGCTCCAGGTGACGATCACCGAGCGCGGGCTCGCCCTCGTCGACGAGGCGGTCGCCGCCGGCCTGGAGGTCCAGCGCGCCGCGCTCTCCGGGTTCGACGACGAGGAGATCCAGGTGCTCAACAGCCTGCTCCGCAAGCTGATGGCCGACCTCCCGTAGACACGACGAGGCGCCGCAGGTCCGCGACGGCGCCGACGTGTGTCGGTTCCGCGGACCTCCGGCGCCCGGAAGTCTTCAAGCGTGGGGCCGCCCGGTGGAGGCGGCCCGGCCGGTCAGGCCTTGGTGGTCGTCTTGCGCGACTTGTCGCCGACCATCACGAGGCCCGTGATGACCAGGTACAGCACGATCGGCGCGACCACGTACAGGCCGAGCGTCTCGGCAATGCTCAGGCCCGGACCCGGGTCGTCACCGTCGTCGCGGGTCAGCGCGAGGGCGGGAGACGTCATCAGCAGCATCATCAGCGTCGTTCCGGCCGTGACGGCGCCGGCGCGCAGAGCGTTCTTCTTGTCCACGGTGCAAACGTAGCGAACACCTAAAGCGGTCGCGCGCCCGGGGGTGCCGTACGGGTCCCGGCGCCGTCGCGCACCGCGCTCAGCAGGGCGTTGGCCCGGGGCGAGGCGGTGAACGCCTCCAGGCCCATCGGCCGGCCGTCCACGTCGGCGACCGGCAGCCGCCAGTTGGGGTACTGGTCCCAGGTGCCCGGCAGGTTCTGCGGCCGCCGGTCGCCCACCGCGTCCGGCAGCCATACGCCGACCAGCCGGGCGGGCGTGCGCAGCAGGAAGGCGTACACGGCCCGTACGGCGGCCTCCTCGCCCTTGGTGTCCAGCCCCAGGCGGTCCAGCACCTCCAGCCACTGGGCGGTGTCGGCGGCGTCCTCGGCGCGCTCGCTCTCCAGCGGCCGGGTCAGCAGGCCGAGCCGGTCGCGCAGTTCGACATGGGCCCCGGCGAGCTTGGCGGCGGTGGGCGGCAGGTCGTGGGTGGTGGCGGTGGCCAGGCAGTCGGCCCGCCACCGCTCGGGGGCCAGCGGGTTGCCGTCGCCCGCCCAGTCCCGCTCGAACCACAGCACGGAGGTGCCGAGGATCCCGCGCCGCGCCAGCGCCCGGCGGACCTGCGGCTCCACCGTCCCGAGGTCCTCGCCGACGACCAGCGACCCCGCCCTGTGGGCCTCCAGCACCAGGATCGCCAGCATCGCCTCACCGTCGTACGAGACGTACGTGCCCTCCGCGGGCGGGGCGCCCTGCGGAATCCACCAGAGCCGGAACATGCCCATGACGTGGTCGATGCGCACGGCGCCCGCGGAGCGGAACACCCCGCGCAGCAACTGGCGCAGCGGCGCGTAGCCGACGGCGGCCAGCCGGTCGGGCCGCCAGGGCGGCAGCCCCCAGTCCTGGCCGCGGGAGTTGAAGGCGTCCGGCGGGGCCCCGACGCAGATGCCGGGGGCGTGGAAGGGGCCGGTCCGCACGTCCGAGCCGTCGGGGTGCACTCCGACGGCCAGGTCGTGCACGATGCCGACGCTCATTCCGGCCTCCCGGGCCGCCCGCTGGGCGGCGGCGAGCTGGGTGGCCGTCAGCCAGACCAGCCAGCGGTGGAAGTCGCTCCGCTCCGCCGGGTCCTCCCCGGCGGCGGCCGCGCACCAGGCGGCGTGCGCGTCCAGCGGCGGGCCCTGCTCGGCGCGGAACTCCTGGTAGGCGGCCTCGCGTCCGGGCGTCCGCGGGACGGCGTACAGCAGTTCCAGGGCGGCGCGCTTGAGGGCCCAGACGGCGTCCCGGTCGATCAGCGCCCCCTTCTCCAGCACCTCCCGGCGCAGCTCCCCGCCGCGTGCGGCCAGTTCGGCGAGGGCTTCCCCGTCGGGGTAGGCGGTGTACTCCGGGACGTCCTCGATCCGCAGGTGGACCGGGTCCGGGAAACGGCGGGAGGAGGGGCGGTACGGGGACGGGTCGGTCGGGGTGCCGGGCACGGCCGCGTGCAGCGGGTTGACCTGGATGAAGCCGACGCCGTGGGCGGCGCCGGCCCAGCGGGCGAGCGAGGCGAGGTCGCCGAGGTCGCCCATGCCCCAGGAGTGCTCGGAGAGCAGGGAGTACAGCTGGACGAGCAGCCCGTGGGCCCGCTCGGGCGCGGCCGGGGCCCGCTCCGGGGCCACGATCAGGGTGGCCGTGCCGGCCCGGCCGTCCGGCAGGGTGGCGGTGATCCGGTGCACTCCCAGGGGCAGCGCGTCGGGCAGCGGTCCGGCGGGGCCGGTGTGCCACTCGACGGCGCCGGACCGGGTACCGGCCTCGGCCTCCGTCCCGGCCTCCGCGTCCGGCCCCGTCCCGCCCTCCGCCTCCGCCCCCGTCTCGGCCTCCGCGTCGGACTCCGGGTCCAGGCGGATCCGCGTCCCCGGCGGCAGCGCGGCCAGTTCGGCCGGCGGCTCCGCGCCCTCCCACCGCACCAGCACGGGCGGCAGCAGCCGCGACTCCGCCTCCTGCCGCGCCCGCTCCAGCTCCCCCCGGATGTCCTCCGGGGTGTCGGCGCAGACCCCCAGCAGCCCGAGCACCGCCCTGACAGTGGCCTCCGGGACCTCGACCGTCACGTCCTCCGAGGGCTGGTAGGCGGTGGCGACGCCGTGCAGGGCCGCGAGCCGGGCCAGGTCGTCCATGTGCGGGCACTCCTTCGTCGTTAAAGGCATCAACGCATCAGGGCATGAGGGTGGGTCAGAAGGACGGGACACCGCCGGGGAACACCGCAGCCATACCCAGTCGGCCGCCCCGCATTCCTGGCGGATCCAGGTCAGATCACCCCACGCGCATTGACATGTCAGCCGCACGGGTGGTGGGCTCGGGCTCGTTCGGCTCGGGCTCGTTCGTACGGGCGGGCGACGACTCGGGACGGGGAGGCTCCGTGCAGCTCAGGGGCAGGAAGCGGGCGACGGCCGCGGCCGTCGCGGTCATCGGGACGCTGCTGGGCGGCGCGGTGGCCTCCGGACCGCCGGGGGCCGTCGCCGCGCCGTCGGCGCCTGCCCCGACCGCTCCCGAGGGACCCGCGGCGGTCCCGGTGCTCGACCCCGGCTCCGACGCGCCGCGATCCGCCGCCCAGGGCCCGGCCGTGTGGCCCCGGCCGCAGTCGGCGACCGCCGACCCGGGGCGTGAACTGCCGCTGGGGGCCGACGCCGTGCTGGTGGCTCCGGGCGACGTGGACCCGTACGCCGTCCAGGTCGTACGGACGGCCCTGCGCGCGGCGGGCGTACGGACCCTGCACGAGCGGGCCCCCGGGGCGGCGCTGCCCGAAGCGGCCCTCGTCGTACGGCTCCAGGGCCCGGACGCCGAGGCGGCGCTGCGGGCGCTCGGCGCGGCCGAAGCCGGGGACCTGCCGGACGGCGGTTACCGGCTGGCGGTGGGCCGGACCGGCGGGCGGGACACGGTCGCGCTGGCCGGCGTAGGAGGGGACGGGCTGTTCCACGCGGCGCAGACGCTGCGTCAGCTGCTGGCCGGCGGCGGCGGCAAGGTGCCCGGGGTGCTCGTGCGGGACTGGCCGGCCGCCCCCGTGCGCGGGGTGACCGAGGGGTTCTACGGGCAGCCGTGGTCCCTGGAGCAGCGGCTCGCGCAGCTCGACTTCCTGGGCCGCACCAAGCAGAACCGGCTGCTGCTCGCGCCCGGGGACGACCCGTACCGGACGACGGGCTGGCGTACGGAGTACCCGCGCGAGCGGCAGGTGGAGTTCCGGGCGCTCGCCGAGCGGGCCCGGACCAACCGGGTGGTCCTCGGCTGGGCGGTGGCCCCGGGGCAGTCCATGTGCCTGGCCTCGGCGGACGACCGGGCGGCGCTGGCGCGCAAGGTGGACGCGATGTGGGAGCTGGGCTTCCGGGCGTTCCAGGTGCAGTTCCAGGACGTCAGCTACACCGAGTGGGGCTGCCGGGCCGACCGGGTCCGGTACGGGACCGGTCCGGCGGCGGCCGCGAAGGCGCACGCCGAGGTCGCGGGCGAGCTGGCGGCGCACATGGCCGCACGGCATCCGGGGGCCGCGCCGCTGTCGCTGCTGCCCACCGAGTACTACCAGGAGGGCGCGACCGTCTACCGGACGGCGCTCGCCGGAGCGCTGGACGCCCGGGTGGAGGTGGCGTGGACCGGCGTGGGCGTCGTGCCGCGCACCATCACCGGCAAGGAACTGGCCGGAGCCCGCTCCGCGCTGGGGCACCCGGTCGTCACCATGGACAACTACCCGGTCAACGACTGGGACCCGGGCCGGATCTTCCTCGGCCCGTACGCGGGGCGCGAACCGGCGGTGGCGAGCGGCTCGGCGGGGCTGCTGACCAACTCGATGCCGCAGGGCACCCTGTCGCGGATCCCGGTCTTCACGGCGGCCGACTACGCGTGGAACCCGCGCGGCTACCGGCCCGGCGAGTCCTGGGCGGCGGCCGTGCGCGAGCTGGCCGGTCCCGACCCGCGGACCCGGGAGGCGCTGGCCGCCCTGGCCGGGAACACCGCCTCCTCGGGGCTGAAGCAGGAGCAGTCGGCGTACCTGAAGCCGCTGGTGGAGGAGTTCTGGCGGGCCCGCGCCGCCGGCGACCCGGCTGCCGGCGACAAGCTCCGGGCGGCCTTCACCGTGCTCCGGGAAACCTCCGCCCGGCTGCCCGCCCTGTCGGGCGAGGCCGGCCCCTGGCTGGAGCGGCTCTCGAGCTACGGGGCCGCCGGCGAGCTGGCCGTGGACCTGCTGCGGGCCCAGGCCCGCGGGGACGGAAACGCCGCCTGGCAGGCCTCACGGGACCTGGCGGCGGCGCGGCGCGCGCTGGCCGAGCCGGGCGGGGCACGCGTGGACACGGCCGTGCTGGACCCCTTCCTGGAACGGGCGGCGGCGGAGTCCGACGCCTGGACCGGTGCGGCGCGGCCCGCCGGGACCGTACGGCAGGCGCCCGGCTCCTGGACCGTACGGCTGGACTCCGCGCGGCCCGTCTCGGCGGTCACGGTCATGACGGACCCGCTGGCGCCGGAGGTGCGGGGCGCGGCGGTGGAGGCGCACGTACCGGGCGAGGGCTGGCGGAAGATCGGCGAGGCGGCGGCGTCCGGGTGGACGCACACGGACACGGTGGGCCTGCGGGCGGACGCCGTCCGGCTGTCGTGGGCGGGTGCGGCCCCGGCGGTCCACCGGGTGGTGCCGTGGTTCGCGGACGGTCCGCAGGCCCGCTTCGAGCTGGCCGACGGCGCGCGGACCGAGGCCGAGATCGGCGGCGCCACGCGGCGGGTGTCGGCGGAACTGGCGGCCCTGCGCCCCGGCGAGGTCAGCGGCGCCCTGTCGGCGGCCCCGCCGGCCGGGGTAGAGGTCCGGGTCCCGGCGAACGTGGTGGTGCCCCGCGGCACGAAGATCACCGTCCCGGTCGAGGTCACCGTCCCGGCGGGCACCCCGGCCGGGACCTACCAGGTCCCGGTCACCTTCAACGGGGAGTCGCGCACCCTCACCGTCCAGGCGGTCCCGCGTACGGGCGGCCCCGACCTGCTGCGCACGGCGCGGGCCACCTCGTCGGCGGACGAGGCCCCGCAGTTCCCGGCGTCGGCGGCGCTGGACGGCTCCGCCGCCACCCGCTGGTCGTCCCCGTCTGTGGACGGGGCGTGGTGGCAGGCGGAACTGGCGGCCCCGGCCAGGATCGGCCTGCTGACCCTGCACTGGCAGGAGGCGTACCCGTCCACCTACCGGGTGGAGACCTCCCCGGACGGCGTGACCTGGCGCACGGCCGCCGAGCCGGCCTCGCGGGGCGGCGTGGACACCGTCCGCCTGGACACCACCCCGGATACCCGCTTCCTCCGCGTCACGTGCGTGACCCGTGCCACCCCCTTCGGCTGCAGCCTCTGGTCCGCGACGGCCCACGCGATCACCCCCTGACCAGCCGCCACCGGACCGGGCCGAACCCCGGGCTCCCCGGGGCTCCGCGCCTCAGCCCCCCAGACTCCGTCCGGGATGCCCCCTGGCGAGGCTGGAAAAGCCGGACCTCCTGACCCGGCAGAACCGCAGGGCCACGGCCCGGCACAGCGGCAGAAACGGTTCCCAGCACAGCCCGAGGGGCGTACGAACGCAGCCGGAAGGAGGGACAGCCTCAGCCGGAGCGAAGCACCGGCAAAGCCGGGCAAGCACCGGCGCAGCGGAGGGCAAGACCGGCGGAGCCAGAGCAGCTCGGACCGGCGAAGCCGGGAGGAACACGGCCCGGCACAACCGGAGGACAACCGGCGCAGCCGGACGGAAGTACCGGCGAAGCCGGAAGGGACCCGGCGAAGCCGGAGGGCAAAACAAGCCGGAGAAACACGACCCGGCACAACCGGAAGCAGGACCGGCGGAGCCGGAGCAGCGCGGACCAGCACAGCCGGGAAGCCGCACCGGCGAAGCCGGGAGGAACACGGCCCGGCACAACCGGAGGACAACCGGCACGGCCGGACGGAAGTACCGGCGAAGCCGGGGAGGGCCCGGCACGGCCGGACGGAAGTACCGGCGAAGCCGAGGAGGGCCCGGCACGGTCGGAGGGGCCCGGCGCAGCCGGAGGAGGGTGGGCCGGCGGAGTCGGGGGCGCCGGGCCGGAGTACCCCTGGGACCGGCGGAGCTAAGAGGCGGCGCCGATGCGCTCCAGGGCGTCCTCCGCCCCGAAGGGTTCCAGGTACGGCATCCATCGGGGGTCCCGGTGGCCGGTTCCGATGATCCGCCAGGCCAGTCCGGACGGCGGGGCCGGCTGGTGGCGCAGCCGCCAGCCGAGTTCGAGCAGGTGCCGGTCCGCCTTCACGTGGTTGCAGCGGCGGCACGCGGCGACCACGTTGTCCCAGGCGTGCTGGCCGCCCCGGCTGCGCGGGACGACGTGGTCGACGCTCGTCGCGACGGCCCCGCAGTACATGCAGCGGCCACCGTCACGGGCGAAGAGCGCACGGCGGGTGAGCGGAACGGGCCCCCGGTAGGGGACCCGCACGAAGCGCTTGAGCCGGACCACACTGGGCGCGGGGACGGCTCTGGTCGCGCTGTGCAGGAAGGCGCCGGATTCCTCGAGGGAGACCGCTTTGTTCTCCAGGACGAGGACGAGCGCGCGGCGGAGCGGTACGACGCCGAGCGGCTCGTACGACGCGTTGAGGACCAGGACGTGCGGCACGGACTGCCTCCTTGTACGCCGGCGGCGCGTGGCTCGCGCCGGGACGATCTGCTCTCCAGTCTCCCCTTACGGCTGGTCGAAGCGCCACCACGCGCCCGTAACGGGTCCGAGGTGTTTTCAACCACACTCTCCTTCTCCCCAGGTGAGTCTGGTCTCTCCCTCGAACACGGCAACAAGGTCGGGCTTGTGCCCCGTTAGTGTGGTTGGTCTGCCCGCACCCCCCCTTCCGCGGGCAGGCCGCTATGCCTGGAGGTTCCTGCCGTGCCCTCGCCCGCCACTCTGCTCCCGTTGGCAGCGACCACCGACGACGCCGCCGAAAGCGTGACCAATGCCGCGAGCTTCATCGAGGAGAACTGGGCCACCTGGCTGAGCATCGGCCTGCGGATCCTGCTGATCATCGTGATCGCGGCGGCGCTGCGCTCGGTCGTCCGCAAGGCCCTCACCAAGCTGATAAGCCGCATGAACTCCAGCGCCGAGGCGGTCGAGGGCACGGCCCTCGGCGGGCTGCTGGTCAATGCCGAGCGGCGCCGCCAGCGTTCGGAGGCCATCGGATCAGTACTCCGTTCGGTGGCTTCCTTCCTGATCCTCGGCACGGCCGCGTTGATGGTCCTGGCCGCGTTGAAGATCGACCTGGCCCCCCTGCTGGCGAGTGCGGGTGTGGCCGGTGTGGCGATCGGTTTCGGTGCCCGGAACCTGGTGACGGACTTCCTCTCCGGCGTGTTCATGATCATGGAGGACCAGTACGGCGTCGGCGACAAGATCGACGCGGGCGTGGCCTCCGGCGAGGTCATCGAGGTCGGGCTGCGCGTGACCAAGCTGCGCGGGGACAACGGCGAGATCTGGTACGTCCGCAACGGTGAGATCAAGCGGATCGGCAACCTCAGCCAGGGCTGGGCGACGGCGGGCGTGGACGTCCAGGTCAAGCCGACCGAGAGTCTCAAGCTCATCCGCGCGGTGGTCCAGGACGTGGCCGACGCCCTGGCCAAGGAGTCGCCGTGGGACGAGCGCCTGTGGGGCCCGGTGGAGGTGCTGGGCCTGGACGAGGTGCTGCTGGCCTCGATGACCGTGAAGGTGTCGGCGAAGACCATGCCGGGCCAGCAGTTCGCCGTGGAGCGCGAGCTGCGCTGGCGGATCAAGGAGGCTTTCGACGCGGCGGGCATCCGGATCGTCGGCGGTCTGCCGGCGGCCGACGAGGCCGAGGAGGGCGCCGACCCGTCGGCCGCCGTCGCCGCGCCGTCGGCGCTGGCCAACCCGGCTTCCCCGCAGTCCCTGGCCACGGCCCCGATCCCGCAGGCGGCCGCTCCGGGCGCCCCCCGCATCACGAAGTAGGCGCTCCCGCACGCCCCTGCGCCCGCCCGCACACCAACCCGCTGCCCCGCCGGTCGTTTCCGGCGGGGCAGCGGCATTGACACCGGTCACACAGCGATAGGAAACTTACCTAACAATTCACCTCGGTGAGGGAGAGACCGCCCCATGCCCGCCGCCACGCCCGGAACGCCCAGCCTGCTGCGCGCCATGAACGACCGCGCCGCCCTGGAGCTCCTGCTGACGCACGGCCCCCTGTCCCGCACCCGCATCGGGCACCTGACCGGACTCTCCAAGCCCACCGCCTCGCAGCTGCTGGCCCGCCTGGAGGCCGCCGGGCTGGTCGAGGCCACCGGCACCGACGGCGGCCGCCCCGGACCGAGCGCCCAGCTCTACGCACTCAACGCCCGCGCCGCGTACGCCGGCGGCCTCGACGTCACCCCGGAACGGGTGGTCGCCGCCGTCGCCGACCTGACCGGCGCGGTGACCGGCAGCTTCGAGCTGCCCTACGCGGAGGGCGCCGACGCCGTCGCACAGGTCACCGAGGCCCTCGGCGGGGCCTGCCGGGCCGCCGGGCTCCAACGCTCCGACCTGCACCGCCTGGTCATCGCCACGCCGGGCGCCTTCGATCCGCAGACCGGCCAGCTGCGCTACGCCAGCCACCTCCCCGGCTGGCACTCCCCCACCCTCCTCGACGAGCTGGCGGCGGCCCTGCCCATGCCGGTGGAGTACGAGAACGACGTCAACCTCGCCGCACTCGCCGAGCAGCGGCTCGGCGCGGCCCGCGGGCACGAGGACTTCGTCCTGCTGTGGAACGAGGAGGGCCTGGGCGCCGCCCTGGTGCTCGGCGGCCGGCTGCACCGCGGCTGGACGGGCGGCGCGGGCGAGGTCGGCTTCCTGCCCGTGCCCGGCCACCCCCTGGTCCGGCAGGTGACCCGGGCCAACACCGGCGGCTACCAGGAGCTGGCCGGCGTACAGGTCCTGCCCCGCCTCGCCGCGATGTGCGAGGTCGACGCCACCGAGATCGAGGCCGCCGGAAGCGGGGCCGCGCCCGGCGGGCAGGTGGCCGTCGGGGTCGCGCTGCTCCAGCGGGCCGCCGCCGAGCCGCAAGGCCCGTACCTGCGCTTCCTCCAGTCGTACGCCACCGTCCTCGCCACCGGTCTGGCCTCGCTGGTCGCCGTACTGGACCCGGAGATCGTGGTCCTGTCCGGAGCCGCGATCACCGCGGGCGGCGATCCGCTGCGCGCGCTGCTGGAGGAGGAACTCGCCGAGCTGGCGCCCTCCCGGCCCCGCCTGGTCACCGGCGAGGTCCGCGAACGGCCCGTCCTGCGGGGCGCCCTGGAGAGCGCGCTGGCCGCCACCCGTGAGGAAGTCTTCGACACCTCCCGCTGACCCGCCCTGCCTTCCGTCACGTCACCACCCCACTGGCACTCTTCACCGGAAGCCCCTCCCGCAGAGAGCGAGTTCCGCCATGCCCCCCACGACCGGACGCCTGACCACCACAGCCGCCCTCCTCGCCGCCCTTTCCGTCCTCGCCACGGCCTGCACGGGCCAGAGCGGCGGCGCCGCCGTCGCCGACGATCCGAAGGCGGACGTCACCCTCCGCTTCTGGCACGGCTGGTCCGCGCCGAGCGAGGTGAAGGCCATCGAGGAGAACATCGCCCGCTTCCAGAAGGCGCACCCGAACATCAAGGTCGAGGTCACGGGCAACATGACCGACGCCAAGATCAACCAGGCGCTGCGCGCGGGCGGGGACAAGGCCCCCGACGTGGTCTCCTCCTTCTCCACCGACAGCGTCGGCAAGTTCTGCAACTCCGGCGCCTTCGCCGACCTGAACCCCTTCCTGGAGAAGTCCGGGGTCGACAAGGCGAAGGTCTTCCCCAAGACCCTGCTGGAATACACGCAGTTCAACGGCAACCAGTGCACGCTCCCGCTGCTGAACGACGCCTACGGCCTCGTCTACAACAAGACCGCCTTCGCGGCCGCCGGCATCACCGAGCCGCCGAAGACCTGGAGCGAGTTCACCGAGGTCGCCCGGAAGCTGACGAAGCCGCGCGGGGACTCGTACGAACAGGTCGGCCTGATGCCCACCTTCCACGGCTACGAGACCACGCCCATGCGGCTGGCCGCGCAGTGGAGCCCCACCTACTTCGACGCCCAGGGCCGGTCCAACCTGGCCAAGGACCCGGCCTTCGCGAAGATGCTGACCGCCCAGAAGGACCTGGTGGAGCAGCTCGGCGGCTACGAGAAGCTGGAGCGGTTCCGCAACACCTTCGGTGACGAGTGGAATGCCGAGCACCCCTTCCACAAGGGCCAGGTCGCCATGCAGATCGACGGCGAGTGGCGGCTCGCGATGGCGAAGGAGGCCGGGGTCCCGTTCGAGATCGGCACCGCGCCCCTGCCCGTACCGGACGACCAGGCCGCCGACTACGGCAAGGGCTACCTCTCGGGCACCATCATGGGCATCGCCTCGGCCGGCACGAAGCAGAACGCCGCCTGGGAGCTGGTCAAGTACATGACCACCGACACGGAGGCCGTGGTGGCCTTCGCCAACTCCATCCACAACGTGCCCTCCACGCTGGCCGCCCTGGAGTCCCCGAACCTCCAGGTGACCCCGGAGTTCAAGACCTTCCTGGACATCGCCCGGCACCCGAAGTCCAGCACCACCCCGGCCCGGGCCGACGGCGGCACCTACCAGCTGACCTTCCAGGACTTCGCGTACGCGGTCGAGAAGGGCGACGTCGCCGACATACCGGCCGGGCTCGCGAAGACCGACCAGCAGATCGACACGGACATCGCGAAGGCGAAGTAGCCGGCCGATGACCCGTACGAGCACCCCCGCCCTGCGGGCGAGGCACCGCAGGAGCGCGCTGCGGACCGCGGCCTTCATGTCTCCCTGGCTGATCGGCTTCGCGGTCTTCTTCGCCTACCCGCTGCTGTCCACCGTGTACTTCTCCTTCACGCGGTACGACGGCTTCCGCCCGCCCGTCTTCAACGGCCTGGAAAACTGGAGTTACGTCTTCACGGACTCCCCGCTGTTCTGGCCGGCGATGCGCAACACCCTGTGGCTGGTCGTGGTGACGGTCGCCTGCCGGGTCGCCTTCGGCCTCGGCACCGGCCTGCTCATCACGAAGATCAAGACGGGGGCGGGGATCTTCCGGACCCTCTTCTACCTGCCGTACCTGGCCCCGCCCGTGGCCGCGACCCTGGCCTTCGTCTTCCTGCTCAACCCCGGCACCGGCCCCGTCAACTCCCTGCTGGACTCGGTGGGACTGCCGGCCCCCGGCTGGTTCACGGACGCCGACTGGTCCAAACCGGCGCTGACCGTCCTCGCGGTGTGGGGGATCGGCGACCTGATGGTCATCTTCATGGCCGCGCTGCTCGACGTACCGAAGGAGCAGTACGAGGCCGCCGAGCTGGACGGGGCCGGGGCGTGGGCGCGCTTTCGCCACATCACCCTGCCGAGCATCTCCCCGATCATCCTGTTCGCGGTGGTCACCGGGGTCATCCAGGCCATGCAGTACTACACGCAGCCGCTGGTGGCGGCGAAGGTGGCGTCCGGGGTGATCGGCGGCTCGGGCCAGCAGTTCGAGCCCGGCTACCCCGACAAGTCGACCCTCACCCTGCCGCAGGCTGTCTACAACCTCGGCTTCCAGCGCTTCGACTACGGCACCGCCTGCGTCGTCGCGCTGGTCCTCTTCGCCCTTTCCATGGCCTGCACGGCGCTCCTGATGCGCCGCCGCGGCGGACTGATCGGAGCGGACGCATGACGACCACGCGAAGCAGCCCCCACCCCGCCCGCAGCCACCACCGCAGGGCCGTACTGCACTGGATCGGCGTGCACGCGCTGGGCGTCGCCGCCGCGCTCTTCTTCGTCCTGCCCTTCGTCTTCCTCTTCCTCACCTCCCTGATGAGCGACCAGCAGGCGCTGACCCGCGAGCTGTGGCCGCGCACCTGGGAGTGGGACAACTACGCCACCGTCTGGAACACCCCCGGCTTCCTGACGTGGTGGCGCAACACCCTGCTGTACGCGGGCCTCGGCACCCTGCTGACCGTGGTCTCCTCGGTGCCGGTCGCGTACGCCCTCGCCAAGTTCCGCTTCCGCGGGCGGCGGCTCTCCCTGCTGCTCGTGATCGCCATGATGATGCTGCCGCCGCAGGTGGTGGTCATCCCGATGTACCTCTTCTGGGCCAAGCATCTCGACCTGTCGGGCACCTTGTGGCCGCTGATCATCCCGATGGCGTTCGGCGACGCCTTCTCGATCTTCCTGCTCCGCCAGTTCATGCTGACCATCCCCGACGAATACCTGGACGCGGCCCGCGTCGACGGCTGCGGAGAGGTGCGCACCCTGCTGCGCGTCGTCCTGCCGATGGCCAAGCCCGGCATAGCGGCCGTCGCGCTGTTCCAGTTCTTCTCTGCCTGGAACGACTACTTCGGCCCGCAGATCTACGCCTCCGACAATCCGGCCGCCTGGACCCTCAGTTACGGACTGGAGTCCTTCAAGGGTGCCCACCACACCAACTGGAACCTGACCATGGCGGCGACCGTGCTGGTCATGGCACCGGTGATCGTCCTCTTCTTCGTCGCCCAGAAGGCGTTCGTCGAGGGAGTCACCCTGACCGGAGTGAAAGGCTAGCGACGATGAAACTCGCAGTGGTGGGCGGCGGTTCCACCTACACCCCTGAGCTGATCGACGGCTTCGCGCGGCTGCGCGACACCCTGCCGGTCAGTGAGCTGGTGCTGATCGACCCCGCCACCGAGCGGCTGGAGCTGATCGGCGCCCTGGCCCGGCGGATCTTCGCGCGGCAGGGGCACCCGGGGCTGGTCACCACCACCTCCGACCTGGACGCGGGGGTGGCCGGCGCCGACGCCGTGCTGCTCCAGCTGCGCATCGGCGGGCAGGCGGCCCGGCTCCGGGACGAGACCTGGCCGCTGGAGTGCGGCTGCGTCGGGCAGGAGACCACCGGTGCGGGCGGGCTGGCGAAGGCGCTGCGCACGGTTCCGGTGGTCCTGGACATCGCCGAGCGGGTCCGGCGGGCCAACCCCGACGCCTGGATCATCGACTTCACCAACCCCGTGGGCATCGTCACCCGGGCGCTGCTCCAGGCCGGGCACAAGGCGGTCGGGCTGTGCAACGTCGCCATCGGCTTCCAACGGAAGTTCGCGGCGCTGCTGGACGTCGCGCCCGCGGAGATCCACCTCGACCACGTCGGGCTCAACCACCTGACGTGGGAGACGGGCGTGCGCCTCGGCGGACCGCGGGGCACCGACGTCCTGCCGCGGCTGCTGGCCGGCCACGCGGAGGCGATCGCCGCCGACCTGCACCTGCCGCGCGCGGTGCTGGACCGGCTCGGCGTGGTGCCCTCGTACTACCTGCGCTACTTCTACGCCCACGACGAGGTGGTCCGGGAGCTCGGGACCAAACCCTCGCGGGCCGCCGAGGTCGCCGCGATGGAGCGGGAGCTGCTCGCCCTGTACGGGGATCCCGCGCTCGACGAGAAGCCCGCGCTGCTGGCCCGGCGGGGCGGGGCCTTCTACTCGGAGGCGGCCGTGGACCTGGCGGCGGCCCTGCTGGGCGACGGCGGGGGCGCCGTGCAGGTGGTCAACACCCGCAACGACGGCACCCTGCCGTTCCTCGCGGACGACGCGGTCATCGAGGTCCAGGCGCGGGTCGACGGCGCCGGACCCGTACCGCTGCCCGTCCCCCCGGTGGCCCCGCTCTACGCCGGGCTGATGGCGCACGTGACGGCGTACGAGGACCTCGCGCTGGACGCGGCGCTGCGCGGCGGGCGCGAGCGGGTGTTCAAGGCGCTGCTCGCCCACCCGCTGGTCGGACAGTTCGATCTGGCCGAGGGGCTGACCGACCGGCTCCTCGCGCACAACAAGGAGCACCTGGCATGGGCCTGAACCGGGCTGCGGTCCTGGCCGTCGACGCCGGCAACAGCAAGACGGACGTGGCCCTGATCGGCGCCGACGGCTCGGTGCTCGCAGCCGGCCGCTCCGGGGGTTTCCAGCCGCCCCGGGTCGGCGTCGAGGCGGCCGTGGACGTGCTCGAGCAGGCCGTGGCGGAGGCCGTCGAGGCGGCCGGGCTGCCGGCGCTGCGGCCCGGTGCGCCGTACGCCGACCACGTCTCGGCCTGTCTGGCCAACGCGGACCTCCCGGTCGAGGAACGCCGGCTCGCCGAAGCGGTCGGCGCACGGGGCTGGGGTGCGGCGACCGACGTGCGCAACGACACCTTCGCGATCCTGCGGGCGGGGGTGGACGAGGCCGTGGGCGGGGCGGGCGGCGGGCCGCGCGGCGTCGCGGTGGTCTGCGGGGCCGGGATCAACTGCGTCGGCATGCTGCCCGACGGGCGCACCACCCGCTTCCCGGCACTCGGAACGATCTCCGGCGACTGGGGCGGCGGGGGCGGCCTGGCGGAGGAGGCGCTGTGGTGGGCGGCGCGGGCGGAGGACGGGCGCGGCGGTCCCACGGAGCTGGCGGCCGCCGTGCCGGGGCACTTCGGGCTGGACTCGATGGCGGAGCTGATCGAGGCACTGCACCTGGGCTCGCTCCCCCGGCGGCGCGTCCACGAGCTGGCCCCGGTGCTGTTCGCGGTGGCGGCGGCGGGTGATCCGGTGGCCACGGCGATCGTGGAGCGGCAGGCGGACGAGGTGGTGTCACTGGCCTCGGTGGCGCTGGGGCGGCTGGGCCTGCTGGAGGAGGAGGCGCCCGTACTGCTGGGCGGCAGCGTCCTCGCGGCCCGGCATCCGCAGCTGAACGACCGGATCGAGGCCGGGCTGGCCGAACGCGCCCCGCGGGCCCGCGTGTCGGTGGTCGTGGCGCCACCGGTGCTGGGCGCCGGTCTGCTGGGGCTGGACGCGCTGGGGGCGCCGGCCGAAGCCCGTACGAAACTCCGTACCCATTTCGGTTGAACCTGCCCCGACAAGCGGCAGATCTGGAACCGTGGCGGGCGCCCGGACGTATTGACGGTGAAGGGGCGACGGGGGCGACCGCAGGGGGACCGGCGGCGGGCTCGGGGACAGGCTCGAGAGCGCGCTCGGGGGGCGTGTTCAGGGGCGTGCTCGGGGGCGGATCTCCCAAGATCGGGCACCAGGTGCTGTGGGCAGCCGTCGCTACGGCCATACTGCTGCGGAGCAGAGCGACCGAGGGGGAGGTCACGGTGGCGATCACAACACGTACGCCCGCGCCCAGGGGCGGTGCCTCCGCGCCTGCCGCCGGGCGGGCCGATCCGGGCGAGGGGCTGGCCGCGCCGCCGCCCGGGCGGAGCACCGCCTGGGCCGAGGGCGTGGAGCGGCTGCGCGCCGCGGCGACGACCGAACCGGGACGGCTGCGGATCATCGGAGCCGTACTCGCCGCCCTGGTCCTGCTGTTCGGCGCGGTGACGGTCTGGGAGATCTCCGGCCGGACCACCGCCGCTGACGACGTGGTGGGACGCAGCCAGCCGCTGAGCGCCGACGCGGCGAGCATCTACCGTTCGCTCGCGGACGCCGACACGGCCTCCTCCAGCGGTTTCCTCGCGGGCGCGCAGGAACCTCGCGAGGTCCGCGGGCGCTACGAGAAGGACATCGCGAACGCCTCCCGCCTGCTGGTCAACGCCGCGGCCAACACCGGCGCCGGCGGGGAGTCCCGCAAGGAGATAGCGCTGCTCGGTGAGCAGCTTCCCCGCTACACCGGCCTCATCGAACAGGCCCGCGCGACGAACCGGCAGGGCCTGCCGCTCGGCGGCGCGTACCTGCGGTACGCCAACGAGCAGATGAGCACGGTGCTGCTGCCCGCCGCCCAGCGGCTCTACGAGGCGGAGACGGGCCGGCTCTACACGGACTACGACGAGGCGCGGTCCTGGCCGCTGGCCTCGACGGGCGCCGGCGTACTCGCCCTCGGCGCCCTGGTGTGGGCCCAGCGGCGCAACTACCTGCGCACGAACCGCGTGTTCAACCACGGCCTGCTGGCCGCCACGGCCGCCTCGGTGGTGGTCCTGCTGTGGCTGACCGTCGGGCAGACGGTCGCGCGGTCGGGACTCAGCGAGGCCCGCGCGGACGGGCAGGAGTCGCTGAAGGTGCTGAACGACGCGCGGATCGCCTCCCTCCAGGCGCGCGCCAACGAGAACCTGACGCTGATCGCGCGGGGCGCCGTACTCGCCGAGGACAACAAGTCCGACAAGTACGACGTGGACTACGAGAAGAACATGAAACAGCTGGACGCGGGGCTGGCGACCGCGCTGTGGCTGGCCGACGACGCCAAGGGCCGGGAGCCGGTCACGAAGGCCGCCGCCGGTGTGACGCAGTGGAAGCAGCGGCACGCGGCGGCCCGGGAGTCCGACATGAAGGGCGACTACGAGCTCGCCCTGCCCCAGGTCATCGGGGACAAGGACCACAAGGACAGCAGCGGGGCCTCGTTCGACACGGTGGACGCCTCCCTGGAGCAGGCGGTGGCCCATGAGCAGAAGGAGTTCACCCAGGCGGCCCGTGGCGGGCTCGGCGCGCTGGGCGGGCTGGTGACGGGCTCGGCCGTGCTGGCGCTCCTCGGCGCGGCGGCGGCGCTCCTCGGCATCGGCCGCCGGCTTTCGGAGTACAGGTGACATCGATGCGGATACAGCGGACAGGACGGACACAGGGCGAGGGATCCGGGACCTCCGGGGCCCGCGCGGTGGCACGGGTGCGGCGGGCGGCCGGGCGGCTGCGCGGCTGGGGCGGGGTGAGCGCGATGGCCGCCGCCTGCGCGGTGACGGCAGCGGCCGTGCTGCCGCTGGCCCAGGCGGCGCCCGACGCCGGCCGGCCTCCCGCGAGCGTGCGCGTGCCCGCCTCGATGGCGGCGGCGCCGGCGGCCCCGGCCGACACCTGCCCGGACCCGGAGGCGAGCCTGCGCCCCTCCGGCCTGGACGGCCCGACGATCGAGCGGATCCGCAAGGCGGGCAAGCTCGTGGCGGGCGTGGACCAGAACAGCTTCAAATGGGGCTACCGCAATCCGGACGGCCACCTCGACGGCTTCGACATCGACCTGGTCAAGGCCATCGCCAAGGACATCCTGGGCAACGAGGACCTGGTCATCTACCGGGCGATCCCCACCAGCCAGCGCGTTCCGGCGCTCCAGGAGGGCCGCGTCGACATCGTCGTGCGGACGATGACGGTCAACTGCAAGCGGCTGGAGGACGTCGCGTTCTCCACGGCCTACTTCGAGGCCGGGCAGCAGGTGCTGGCCCCCAAGGGCTCGCCCATCACCGGCTACGACGCCTCGCTGAACGGCCGCCGGATCTGCACGGCCGCCGGTTCCACGGCGGAGGCGGCGCTGAAGTCCCAGTCGTTCGGCTCGGTACCGGTCTCGGTGGCGAACCAGCTGGACTGCCTGGTGCGGCTCCAGCTCGGCGAGGTGGACGGGATCATCACGGACAACGCGCTGGCCGCCGGCCAGGCCGCGCAGGACCCGTCGGTCCAGCTGGTCGGCGCGCCGTTCACCCGCGAGTTCTACGGGGTGGCGATGAACAAGGACGCCTCCGACCTGGTGCGCCGCGTGAACAAGGTGCTGGAGAACTACCGCGCGGGCGGCGAGAGCAGCCCGTGGCTGACGGCCTACAAGAAGCACTTCGAGAACGTGCTGCCCAAGGCGGCCGCGCCGCCCGCGCCCAAGTACCGGGACGGATGAGGCCATGGCCGATGCGAAACCGTACGTGAGCCCTCCGGGGGCGGGGCCGGCCGTGATGGACCGGGACGAGGTCGACCGCGCGCTCGCGCGGCTGGCCGCGGAACACGAGGCCGTCGAGACCTCGCTGCTCGCGCTCCAGGACCATGCCGGTCGCCGGCTCCTGGAGGGCGCCGCGCTGACCGGGGTCACCAAGGAGCGCTGGGCCGCCGCCGACGCGTCGATCACCCGGCTGTGGACGTACTTCGACGCCTACACCGGGGCGCTGGCCGCCGCCCGGAAGATCCGCGAGCGGCGCCGCTGGCCGAGCGTCACGGACCTGGCAGAGCTCACGGAGCGGCTGCGCGGGCCCGGCGTGCTGATCGCCGGGGCCGGGGTCGGGGGCGCCGCGCTGACGGAGCGGTTCTCGCTGGCCGAGCTGGTGGCCCGGATGAACCAGCTGTACGCGAGCTCCCTGGACGTGGTGGTCGCCGCCGACTCGGTGTGGTCGGCGCTGCCCGCGCGGATCGACCTGCTCGGCGCCGAGCTGCACCGGACCCGTTCGCTGGCGCACTCGGTGGGGGTCCGGCCGGGCGAGCACCCGTCCGGGGACGACCTGGAGGCGATCACCGCCGAGCTGGCGGAGCTGCGGGAGCAGGTCATCGCCGACCCGCTGGCCTTCTGGTCGGCGGTGGCGGGGAGTTCCGCCCCGGGTGGCGGCCGACCGGACACCGGCCGCTACGACCGGGCCGCACGCGCGCTGGACGACGTACGGCGGGAGGTCGAGGCGGTCCTGACCGTAAGGCAGGACGCAGAGCAGCGGCTGATCAGCCTGCGGGACCTGCTGTCGCGGGCCGACCGGACCCTGGCGGAGGCGCGGACGGCGCGCGGTGAGGTGCTGGCGAAGATCGCCGCGTCGGAGGTGCCGGCGGTCAGCGGACCGCCGACGGCCCTGCAGGAACAGCTTGCGGCGGCTGCCGAGTACCGCAGGCAGTCGCAGTGGCACCGGCTGTCCCCGCTGCTGGATTCCCTGGAGGAGCGGGCCGAGGAGGAACTGCGGCGGGCCCGCGAATCGTTGACCGCGGTGACGGCGCCCCTGGCGGTACGGGCGGAGCTGCGCGGCCGGCTGGACGCGTACAAGGCGAAGGTGGCCCGGCACGGCATGGCGGAGGATCCGCTGCTGATCGAGCGGTACGACGTGGCCCGGCGGATGCTGTGGAGCGCGCCGTGCGACCTGCGGGCCGCCGGACAGGCGGTCCTTCGCTACCAGCAGGCGGCGGCCGAGGCGCTGGCTCCGCCGCAGCCCGCCCATCCCCCGTCGACACCACCGCCCGAGAGACACCCGCTGGACCAGTACCGGCCCGACGGGCTGGGGAAGGAGGACGCATGAGCCTGATCGAAACGCCGTGCGTTCGCCCCGGGTGTCCGGGGACGTACGAGGACATGGGCGGCGGCGAGCTGTACTGCGACACCTGCGGGCTGGCGCCGGTCGGCGCGATCGCGGCGGGCGCCGGGGAGCTGGTGTCGCCGCCGACGGGGATGACGAGCGCGGCCCGGCACGGTGACTCCCGGGGCTCCATGGGGTCACAGGGTTCCGGGCGGTCCTCGGCCTCGGCGCGCTCGTCACGCTCCTCCCGCTCCTCCTCCTCGCGCCGCTCGGTGTCCGGCCGGCTGTCGCGCGCCCTGTCGGGCGCCGCGTCCACCCGCTCGGTGTCGGTGCGCAGTTCGGGTTCGGCGGCCTCCTCCTCGGGGCGCGGCCGGCTGGGTGCCGGGCTGGTCAACGTGCCGGAGGTGCCCCGTCCGGATCCTGCGGCGGCGGTGCTGGAGAATCCGGAGGTGCCGGAGCGAAAGCGGTTCTGCTCGCGCTCGGACTGCGGGGCGCCGGTGGGCCGGGCGCGGGGCGAGCGGCCGGGCCGGACGGAGGGGTTCTGCACGAAGTGCGGGCACCCGTACTCCTTCGTGCCCAAGCTGCGCGCCGGCGATGTGGTGCACGGCCAGTACGAGGTGGCGGGCTGTCTCGCGCACGGCGGCCTCGGCTGGGTCTACCTGGCGGTGGACCGGGCGGTCTCGGACCGGTGGGTGGTGCTCAAGGGCCTGCTGGACACCGGGGACCAGGACGCGATGGAGGCGGCGATCTCCGAGCGGCGCTTCCTGGCGGAGATCGAGCACTCCAACATCGTGCGGATCTACAACTTCGTGGAGCACCTGGACCAGCGGACGGGTTCGCTGGACGGGTACATCGTCATGGAGTACGTCGGCGGCAAGTCCCTGAAGGAGATCGCGAACGAGCGGCGTCGGCCGGACGGCAGGCGGGATCCGCTGCCCGTGGAGCAGGCGTGCGCGTACGGGATCGAGGCGCTGGAGGCCCTCGGTCACCTGCACAGCAGGAACCTCCTGTACTGCGACTTCAAGGTCGACAACGCCATCCAGCAGCAGGACCAGCTGAAGCTGATCGACATGGGCGCGGTCCGGCGGATGGACGACGAGGAGTCGGCCATCTACGGAACGGTGGGCTACCAGGCGCCCGAGGTGGCGGAGGTGGGCCCGTCGGTGGCCTCGGACCTCTACACGGTGGCACGGACGCTGGCGGTCCTGACCTTCGACTTCCAGGGCTACACGAACGTGTTCGTGGACTCGCTGCCGGATCCGGAGCACATCGAGGTGTTCGGGCGGTACGAGTCCTTCTACCGGCTGCTGGTACGGGCGACCGATCCGGATCCGGGGCGGCGGTTCGCGTCCGCGCAGGAGATGGCCGACCAGCTGACCGGTGTGCTGCGGGAGGTGGTCGCGCTGCAGACGGGGCGGCCGAGACCACAGCTGTCGACGCTGTTCGGGCCGGAATTGCGGGTTCCGGACACCGAGTTGTACGCCGACACGCCGGGAGCGGAGGTGTCCCGGCTCGGGGCGCGGACCGTCTCCCGGCGGGGCGGGCTGCTCGGAGCGCGCGCCCGCGCCGGTTCACCGGCCGTGGCCGCGACCGCGCCCGGAGGCGCACCCGTATCCGCGTCGCGGGGCGGACCGGTGTCCGCCGGTCCCGCGACCGGGTCACCGGCCGTTGCCGGACCTGGGCCTTGGCCTCCGTCGTCCCGGGGCGCCGGGGGCGCCGGGGTGTCCGGACTCGGGTCCACCGCCACGCATGTGGCCGGTGCGCCGGTGCCCGGCCCGCGGGCGGCTCCGGCTGCCGCGGCCGGGCCCGCGCCGACCCCCGTGGCCCCGCCCCCGGCGGTGTCGGCGGCGGCCGGCCTGGCGCGGCTCGACGCACGCGGCACGGCCCTCGCCCTGCCGGTGCCGCTGGTGGACCCGTCCGACCCCAACGCCGGTTTCCTGGCCGGACTCCTCGCCTCCGCACCCGCCGACCTGCTGGGCGCCCTGGGTTCCGCACCGGCCGACTCCGCCGAACTGCGGCTGCGGGAACTGCGCGCCCGGCTGGAGCTGGGTGAACTGGCCGTGGCCGGCGAGGCCCTGGCCGACCTGGAAGCCCTGCATCCGGACGACTGGCGGGTGGTGTGGGCCCGTGGGATCGCCTCGCTGGCCGCCGGGGACAACGAGACGGCGGCGTTGTCCTTCGACGCCATCTACGACGCCTTCCCCGGCGAGCCCGCGCCGAAGCTGGCGCTGGGGCTGTGCGCGGAGGTCCTCGGACAGCTGGACAACGCCGCCGAGTACTACCGGCTCGTCTGGATCACCGACCCCGGTTTCGTGAGCGCGGCCTTCGGGCTGGCCCGCGTGCAACTGGCCGCCGGTGACCGGGCGGGCGCCGTGCGCACGCTGGAGTCCGTACCGGAGGCCTCGATCCACTACACCGCCGCACGGGTGGCGGCCGTACGGGCACGCCTGCGCGACCGGTCCCCGCAGGAGGCCCTGCTGGGCGACCTGGCGGCGGCTTCCGACCAGGTGGAGGCGCTACGGCGGTTCGGCCTGGACCCGCAGCGGCGGGAGCGGCTGGCGACCGAGGTTCTGGGCTCGGCCCTGGACTGGGTACTGTCGGGTAGCCGGGGTGCCGACCCCGGCCGGACCTCGTTGCTCGGCAGTCAACTGGACGAGCGGGGGCTGCGCTTCGGCCTGGAGCGCTCGTACCGCGTCCTCGCTCGGCTGGCACAGCGGGGCGAGGAGAGGATCGAACTGGTGGAGCGGGCAAACCGTTTCCGTCCCCGGACGTGGGTGTGATTGATGTCGATGCATCGGCTGTCGGGCTGCCCCAGCTGCGCGGAACCCCTGGAGGAGGGTGACCGTTTCTGCGGTGTGTGCGGGTACGCCCTCTCCTTCCCGCCCCCGCCGCCGGGCGGGGCCCCGGCGGCGGCTCCGGCCCCTGCCCCGGCTTCGGCTTCGGCTTCGGGTGCCGAGCCCGCGCCCGGCTGGGGAAGTGTGTCCGAAGCCGCTCCGACCCTGGTCGGCGAGGTGTCCGGCTGGTCCGGCACCCCGGCGGAGCCCAGCCCCGGCGTCCCCTGGGGTCCGGCCGAGCACGAAGCCGCGTACGGCCGGGCGGCCCGCTGCGACCACCCGGGCGGAACCGGGCCCGAGCCCGCCGACCCCCACCCCGAGCACGAGCCGGCCGCGCACGAGCCCGCCGAGCACGCGCCGGCCGAGCACGAAGCCCCGTACGGCGCCGCCCCGCAGGTCCCGGCCGCCACCGACGCCGGCGGGCGGACCTGCGTCGCCTGCCGCGCCGGGCACGTGGACCCCGACGGGTACTGCGAGCACTGCGGCCACGCCCAGCCCCATGAACGGGACCACCTGGAGGAGGAGCTCGGCAGCGTCGCCGCCGTCAGCGACCGCGGCCTGCGCCACCACCGCAACGAGGACTCCTTCGCGGTGGCCGCGACCGCCCTGCCCGACGGCTCCGCCGCCACCGTCGCCATCGTCTGCGACGGCGTCTCCTCCGCGAGCCGCCCCGACGAGGCATCGGCCGCCGCCGCCGGCGCCGCCAACGAGGCGCTGCTCGACGCCCTGCCCCGCGGCGCCCACCCCACGGAAGCCATGCACGAGGCGATCCTCGCGGCGGCCGCCGCCGTGAGCGCCCTCGCCCCGGAGACCCCCGGCGCCCAGAACGCCCCGGCCTGCACCCTGGTCGGCGCTGTCGTCAGCGGCGGCGTCCTGACCATCGGCTGGGTCGGCGACAGCCGCGCGTACTGGGTCCCCGACGACCGTGCCGCGCTTCCCCGCCGCCTCACCGAGGACGACTCGTGGGCTGCCCAGATGGTCGCGGCGGGGCTGATGGGCGAGGCCGAGGCCTACGCCGACGTCCGGGCCCACGCCATCACCGGCTGGCTCGGCGCCGACGCGTACGACCTCGAACCGCACACCGCCAGCTACAAGCCGGACCATCCCGGCGTGGTCGTCGTCTGCACCGACGGCCTGTGGAACTACGCGGAGTCCGCGCGGGACCTGGCCCAGGTCCTGCCCGCGGACGCCGCCGTACGGCCCCTGCACAGTGCGCAGGTCCTGGTGGGGCACGCCCTCGACGGGGGCGGGCACGACAACGTCACCGTCGCCATCGTGCCGTTCGCCGCGGAAGCCGATCCGGGCGGCCATGCCGTCTCCGGCCCGCACGCCGAGACGACGCCGCGACCGGAAGCCCCCACCGAAGCACCGGTGCGACCCCGAGCGGAAGCACAAGCGGAGGCACGGGCAGCGGTGGAATCCGCTGCCGAAGCCGCACCGCGCCCCCAGGCCTGACCCGCCTGTCCCAGCCACCCCGAGGAGCCCCATCGATGGCGAACTTCGCCAAGCCGAGCGCCCCGCGCTTCAGCGTGGAGGTGTACCAGAACGAGTTCCTTCCCCAGGGCGGGCAGGACGTGCACGCCATCGTGACGGTCACCTCCACCGGCGGCGCCACCGCCACGACCGCCCGCGCCCTCGGTCAGGACGCGGCCGTGGTGGTCATGGTCGACTGTTCCGGTTCCATGGAGTACCCGCCGGACAAGATGCGCGGCGCACGCGAGGCCACCGCCGCCGCGATCGACACCCTGCGAGACGGCACCGCCTTCGCCGTGATCGCCGGCACCCACGTGGCCAAGGAGGTCTACCCGGGGCAGGGTCGCCTCGCCACCGCCGACCCGGCCACCCGCGCCCGGGCCAAGGAGGCCCTGCGGGCCTTGAGTTCCGGCGGCGGCACCGCCATCGGCACGTGGCTGCGGCTCGCCGACGGCCTGCTGCGCCAGTCTTCCGCCACCATCCGGCACGGCATCCTGCTGACCGACGGCCGCAACGAGCACGAGGACCCGGCCGTCCTGCGCGCCACCCTCGACTCCTGCGCCGGCCGCTTCACCTGCGACGCCCGCGGAGTGGGCACCGACTGGGAGGTGAAGGAGGTGACCGCCATCGCGAGCGCCCTGCTCGGCTCCGCCGACATCGTCGCCGACCCGGCCCACCTCGCCGGGGACTTCACGCGCATGATGGAGAACGTCATGGGCAAGGAGGTCGCGGACGTCGCCCTGCGCCTGTGGACCCCGGTCGGGGTGGAGATCCAGTACGTCAAGCAGGTCGCGCCCACCGTCCAGGACCTCACCGGACGCCGCAGCGAGGCCGGTCCGCGCGCCGGGGACTACCCGACCGGCTCGTGGGGCGACGAGTCCCGCGAGTACCACGTGTGCGTACGGGTGCCCGCCGGCGCGTCCGTCGGTCAGGAGATGCTGGCAGCCCGGGCGACGCTCGTCCTGCCGGGGGCGCCGGGTGAGACGCCGGCCCCGCTCGCGCAGGGGCTGGTCCGGGCGGTGTGGACGGACGACCTGGCCGCCTCGACCGCCATCAGCCCGCAGGTGGCGCACTACACCGGTCAGGCGGAACTCGCGCAGGCTATCCAGCAGGGGCTCGAAGCGCGCAAGATGGGCGATGTCGACGGCGCCACGGCCAAGTTGGGCCGTGCCGTGCAGTTGGCGAGCGCCTCCGGGAACGCCGACACCGCCAAACTGCTCGCGAAGGTGGTGGATGTCGTGGACGCGGTGGCGGGTACTGTGCGGCTGAAAGCCAGGGTCGCCGATGCCGACGAGATGACCCTTGAAACGCGTTCGACGCAGACCGTCCGAGTGAAGAAGACCTGATAGGAAGCCTGCCGCGATGACGCAGGGAGAAGGGGGAAGCGCCGCGATGCCGACCTGCCCGAACGGGCACCAGTCCGCCTCCGACGACTGGTGCGAGGTCTGCGGCCACCGCATGGCTGCCCCTACGGGCACCCCCGCGGCGCCCTCCTACGGCTACCCTCCCACGGCCGGTGAGCCGACCGCCCAGGCCGAGCTCTGCCCGCAGTGCCGGACCCCGCGCGAGGCCATGGCGCCCTTCTGCGAGGAGTGCCGGTACAACTTCCTCACCCGCACGGGGACCTCGTACGCGCCGCTCGCCCCGGACGCGGGCACGGGCGCCGCACCCACCGAGCCGCCGCCCCCGCCGCCGCCGGCTCCGGTCCAGCCGGTCTTCTCCCAGGACCACTTCGAGTACCAGGGCTCGCGCCCGTCCCGGGTCAACCGGGCCGCCGAGCCGCTCCAGCGCGAGGACGACTGGCTGCTGCCGCCCCCCTCGCACGAGCCGCCCCCGCAGCCGGTGCACCAGGAGTTCCAGCAGCCGCACTACCAGCAGCAGCCGCCTCCGCCGCCGGCACCGCCGGAGTACCAGCAGCCTCAGCAGCCCCAGCAGCCCTTCCCGTCCCAGCACGGCAACGTCTCCTGGACCGCGACGATCGGCCCCGACCGCTCGTACTTCATGGCGATGATGCAGCGCAGCGGCCCCGAGGCGGCCGGGCTCAACCTGCCCGCGTACTCCCCCGAGCAGCACCTCCCGCTCTCCGGCGGCCAGATCACCATCGGCCGCCGCCGCGCCTCGACGGGCGAGTCCCCGGACATCGACCTGTCGGTGCCCCCGGAGGACCCGGGCGTCTCCCACCAGCACGCGGTGCTCGTCCAGCAGCCCGACCTCAGCTGGGCGGTGGTCGACCAGAACTCCACCAACGGCACCACCATCAACGGCGGCGAGGAACCGATCCAGCCCTACGTCCCCGTCCCCCTCGCCGACGGCGACCGGGTGCACGTGGGCGCCTGGACCACGATCACCGTCCGCCTCGGCTAGGCCGTCCCGGGCCTGACTCCGCCTGCTGCGACTCCCCCAGCGGCCATACGTAGGGGCCCTGGGGGTCGTCGAGCCAGGACCACTGGCCCTCCGCCGTGACCGTGACCCCGAACCGCTCGCGCGACGGCCGGCCCTCGCGGCGCCACAGGTCCAGCGCCTCGCGGGGGTGCAGGGCGCCCGCGGTCAGGATCAGCAGGAACTGGAAGCGCTCGTTCTCGATCAGCTCGTACGGGACCCCGTGCGGAGGACCGCCCGTCCCGGCCGGCGCCGGCGCCGCCGCCGTGGCTCCGCGCAGGGGGACGAAGTAGGCCGGGGTGTGCAGGAAGCGGCCCTCCGCGAAGTCGGCGTCCTCGACCGTGAGCGCGAGCAGCCCGGTCGACAGCGGCGCCAGGATCCTGGCCCCCGGCCGGCACTGGCCGAGCCAGGCGTGCGGGATCAGCGGCAGCGCGCAGGTGACCAGGATCCGGTCGAAGGGGGCGCGGGAGGGGCAGCCGCGCGCCCCGTCCCCGGTGATCACCGTCGGCCGGTAGCCGAGCTGGGCCAGATGGGACCGCGCCGACTCGGTGATCTCCTCGTCCAGGTCCACCGTGGTGACCAGTTCCTCGCCGAGCCGGTGGCAGAGCAGGGCGGCGTTGTAGCCCGTGCCGGTGCCGATCTCCAGCACGTTGTCACCGTCGCGCACCTCCAGCGCGTCCAGCATCTTCGCCATCAGGGAGGGCTGGCTGCTGGAGGAGACCAGCTCGCCGTCCCGCACCCGGGTCGCGAGCGGGGTGTCCCGGTACACGCCGCGCAGCCAGCGGGCCCGCCGCTCCGGGTCCGGGTCCTCGGCCCACAGCCGCTCGTACCCGGCGCCGCGGCCGGTCCAGAAGTACGGTACGAACACGTGCCGGGGCACGGCCGCGAAGGCCGCCCGCCAGGCCGGGTCCTCCAGCACGCCGGCCGCGGTCAGCTCCCGCACCTGGGCGGCGTGCGCGGTCTCCCTCAGATCCCGCTGCTCCTCGCCCGGGGAGGTGTCTGTTGCCCTGCCGTCCCTGGCGCCCCTGCCGCCCGTGCCGCCCGTGCCCATGTCTCCACTGTGCTGCGCGCGGCCTTCGCCTGCTACCGCTCGTGCGGAAGGAGGGCCTAGGACCGGGGTCCTCGGTCCGGGCGTCTGAGACGATGGTCAGGTGAATGACGATCCGCAGAACACGGCTCAGGAGCAGACCTTCTTCGAGCAGGTGGGCGGCGAGGACACCTTCCGCCGTCTGGTCCACCGCTTCTACCAGGGGGTCGCCGAGGACCCGGTGCTGCGCCCGATGTACCCGGAGGGAGACCTCGGCCCCGCCGAGGAGCGGTTCGCGCTGTTCCTGATGCAGTACTGGGGCGGGCCGACGACGTACAGCGAGAACCGCGGCCACCCGCGCCTGCGGATGCGGCACGCGCCGTTCCAGGTGGACGCGGCCGCGCACGACGCGTGGCTGAAGCACATGCGGGTCGCGGTGGACGAGCTGGGGCTGTCACCGGAGCACGAGGCGCAGCTGTGGCGGTACCTGACGTACGCGGCCGCCTCGATGATCAACACGGCCGGGTAGACCGGGCGGCGGGCACGCCGGACGGGCTCAGACCGGCCGTACCTGGAGGGCGCCCAGCCCGCCCGTGACCCCGGGCCGCCGCATGGCGACCGACCCGTACGGGGTGCTCAGCCGCAGCCACCCCCCGGAGGCGAACAACGCCACCGGGGCCGGAGCGCCGGGCGGCGCGGACGCCGCGGCGGGCACGGTGGAACGTATCGGCCGCAGGAAGCCGAGGGACTGCGCGGCGTGCACGGCGCGCAGCGGGAGTTCGGTGTCGCCGAGGGTGCGCGACCAGATCTCCCGGCCGATGCGGTCCCGCTCGGAGCGGGTGCGGTGCTGCGCGGGCAGGGCCTCGTCCCTGGTGCGGAACTCGGCGACGGCGGCGGCCACGCAGGCCCGCATCGCCTCGGGGCCCGGCAGGCCGGGCACCGGCTGCCAGCCGCCGCGGGGCGGCAGTACGCCGGTCCAGGGCGGACCGGTGACCGGTCGGGGTACGAGGGTCCCGGCGGCGCTCTCGTCGACCGCCTCCAGCAGCTCGCCGGCGGACACGGTCACGTCGAGCGGCGCCCGGAGGGGCTCGGCGAGGCGGACCGTACGGACGGCCAGCACGTCGAAGGACGGCGGCCGGCCGAAGACGGCGAGCGCGCCGCCGCCCGCCCGCGCCTGGAGGCGGACGGCGGCGGCGCGGTCGTAGTGCACCAGCCGGCCCAGGAAGGCGGCGAGGTCCGCGGCCTCCCCGGAGTCGGCGAAGCGCAGCTGTTCGTTCATGCCGCGAGGCGCCCTTCCGAGCGCTTGCGGCGGTCCTGCGGCTCGTCGAGGTACTTCTCCAGGAAGTGCCTCTCCTCGGCCGTGATGCGGCGGGGCCGCCCCTCGGCGAGGTTGAAGGGCACGACCACGGTCGAGGCGCGCACGTAGACCTTCTCGGGCGCGTCCTCGGTCGCCTCGTCCTTGACCTCGTAGCCGATGGTCAGGGACGCGGCGCCTATCCGGGTCACCCAGGACTCGATGAGGACCGGCTCGTGACGGTGCACGAGGGGCAGCTTGTAGTCGATCTCGTGGCGGGCCACGACGGACCCGCCCGTGAAGGACGCGCTGCCCTCCCCCGGCGCCAGCCGGAACATGAAGTCGATCCTCGCTTCCTCCAGGTAGCGGAGGAACACCACGTTGTTGACGTGGCCGAAGGAGTCCATGTCCGACCAGCGCAGGGGGCACCGGTAGATGTGTCTGGCCATGCTGGTCAGCCTCGGGTGAGCTTCTTGTACGTGGCGCGGTGGGGACGGGTCGCGTCCGCACCCAGGCGCTCGATCTTGTTCTTCTCGTACGACTCGAAGTTGCCCTCGAACCAGTACCACTTGGACTCGCCCTCGTACGCCAGGATGTGCGTGGCGACGCGGTCGAGGAACCAGCGGTCGTGGGAGATGACCACGGCCGCGCCGGGGAACTCCAGCAGCGCGTTCTCGAGCGAGGACAGGGTCTCGACGTCGAGGTCGTTGGTGGGCTCGTCGAGGAGCAGCAGGTTGCCGCCCTCCTTGAGCGTCAGCGCCAGGTTGAGGCGGTTGCGCTCACCACCGGAGAGGACACCGGCCGGCTTCTGCTGGTCCGGGCCCTTGAAGCCGAAGGCGCTGACGTACGCGCGGGACGGCATCTCGACCTGGCCGACGTTGATGTAGTCCAGCTCGTCCGACACGACCGCCCAGAGGGTCTTCTTGGGGTCGATGTTGGCGCGGCTCTGGTCGACGTAGCTGATCTTGACCGTGTCGCCGACCTTGATGGCGCCGGAGTCCGGCTCCTCCAGGCCCTGGATCATCTTGAAGAGCGTGGTCTTGCCGGCGCCGTTCGGGCCGATGATGCCCACGATGCCGTTGCGCGGGAGGGTGAAGGACAGGTCGTCGATCAGCACCTTGTCGCCGAAGGCCTTGGAGAGGTTGTTGACCTCGACGACGATGGAACCGAGGCGCGGGCCCGGCGGGATCTGGATCTCCTCGAAGTCCAGCTTCCGCATCTTGTCCGCCTCGGCCGCCATCTCCTCGTAGCGGGCGAGACGGGCCTTGGACTTGGTCTGACGCCCCTTGGCGTTGGACCGCACCCACTCCAGCTCTTCCTTGAGCCGCTTCTGGCGCTTCTCGTCCTTGCGTCCCTCGACCTTGAGGCGGGTGGCCTTCTTCTCCAGGTACGTGGAGTAGTTGCCCTCGTAGGCGATGGCGCGGCCGCGGTCGAGCTCGAGGATCCACTCGGCGACGTTGTTCAGGAAGTACCGGTCGTGGGTGACGGCGATGACGCAGCCCGCGTACTTCGAGAGGTGCTGCTCCAGCCAGTTCACCGACTCGGCGTCGAGGTGGTTGGTGGGCTCGTCGAGGAGGAGCAGGTCCGGGGCCTCGATCAGCAGCTTGCAGAGCGCCACGCGGCGCTTCTCGCCACCGGAGAGGTTGGTGACCGGCCAGTCGCCGGGCGGGCAGCCCAGGGCGTCCATGGCCTGCTCCAGCTGGGCGTCGAGGTCCCAGGCGTTGGAGTGGTCCAGGTCCTCCTGGAGCTTGCCCATCTCGTCGAGAAGCGCGTCCGAGTAGTCGGTCGCCATCAGCTCGGCGACCTCGTTGAAGCGGTGCAGCTTCTTCATGGTCTCGGCGGCGCCGTCCTGGACGTTCTCCAGGACGGTCTTCGACTCGTCGAGCTTGGGCTCCTGCATGAGGATGCCGACGGTGTACCCCGGCGAGATGTACGCCTCACCGTTGGACGGCTGCTCCAGGCCCGCCATGATCTTCAGAACGGTGGACTTACCGGCGCCGTTCGGGCCGACCACACCGATCTTCGCGCCGGGCAGGAAGTTCAGGGTGACGTCATCAAGAATCACCTTGTCGCCGTGCGCCTTGCGCGTCTTGCGCATGGTGTAGATGAACTCAGCCAAGAGAAACCGTCCGGCAAATCGAGTGTGGGCAGATACACCCCATCTTGCCTGACGTCCACCCCACGGGGGAAACGCGTTCGGTCCCGGCCCCCTGACCTGGGGTGCCAGGGGGCCCTTGATCTTCTGGAGGCACCGTGGGCAACGCCCTGATCGCGCTGGCCGCCGCGATAGTCGGCGTGACCGGCACCCTGCTGGCGCCGGTCCTGTCCCAGCGCCTGCTCGCACGCGTCCAGGCGGAGCAGTTCGACCGCCAGCAGCGGACGACGCACGCGCAGTGGCTGCGCGAGCGGGAAGTGGCGGAGCAGGACCGGCGGCGGGACTGCTACATGACGGCCAACGCGGCGTACCGGCGCTATCGCGTCCAGCTCATGAACTTCCTGTGGCTCGTGCACAAGGGCGGGGTCACGCCGGAAGCGCGGCAGGAGATGGAAGCCGCCCGGCACGCCCACCACGCCGCCTTCGCCGAGGCCCAGATGATCGCCTCCGCCCCGGTGCTGGACGAGCTGGACGCCATGACCGGTGCCCTCTCGGAGACGTACCGGCGCACGATGCGGCTGGAGGAGGGCAGCCCGGAGCCGGACGGATCCTTCGAGGAGATCCACGCCGAGCTCCAGCGGCTGTGGGGGCGCGGGGACGGCCTGCGCGGGGTGATGCGCACCGACCTGGGGGTGGACGGGGGCCCGGGCGGGCCGCCCGCGATCCACCCCTGACGGTCAGCGGGGGCGGGGGCGGTAGACGGTGAGGGCGTCCGGCAGTGCTTCGAGGACGAAGGAGCCGGTGGCCTGGGCGTACTCCCCGTCGTAGGCGAAGGGCGTGCCGTCCGGGAGGCCCGCCACGCGCAGGCTGCGCAGCCGGGTCGCCACGTGGACCGGAGATCGGCTCAGCGGTCCGGCGAGGGCGGCGGCGAGCAGGCGGGGGCCGGGGCGGCCGCCGCCGAGGACGAGCCGTACGTCGAGCAGGCCCTCACCGATGCTGTCGCGGCGGTGGGGGGTGGGGCCGGTCCCCCCGTAGGTACCGTTCCCGGCGAAGAGCAGCCACACGCTGCGGGGCTGCCCGGCCAGGCGCAGCGGTACGGGCCGCTCGGCGCGCAGGACCCGCCACGCGGCGTACAGCGCGGCCGGGGTGCTGCCGACCCGCGGTGCCCAGCGCAGCCGGTGCCGCAGCACGTCGGGATAGGCACCGATGCTGAAGTTGTTCAGGAAGTACCCCGCCTCCGCCTCGCCCCGCGCCGGGGTGGCGCCCGGGACGGCAGCTGGTTGCGGGGCCGGGGTGAAGCGGCCGACGCCGACGCGGACCGCGTGGCCGACGGCAACGGCCCGGCAGGTGTCCGCCGCCCCGGTGAGGCCGAGGTCGAGCGCGAAATGGTTCAGGGTGCCCCCGGCGAACACCGCCAGCGGCAGCCCGGCCCGCAGCGCGGCGGTGGCTGCGGCGTTGACCGTGCCGTCTCCTCCGCACACTCCGAGCACACGGGCCCGGGCCGCCGCCGCGGCCAGCTCGGCCGCCAGCTCGCTCCCCCCGCACTCGACGATCTCAGCCCTCGGCAGCCGCTCCCGCAGTACGTCGAGCACCGTGCCCGCGGCCTGCCCCGAGGCGGTGTTCACCACCACCGTCAGCCCGGCCCCGTCCGGCAGCGCGGGCACCCGGGCGGCCGGACGTTCGTCACCCGGCCCGGCCCGCGCGTCCTCCACGTCCCGCGCGAGCCGCCGTACGGCGAACCCCGCCGCCACCCCGAGCGCCGCGCCCGCCATCACGTCGGACGGATAGTGCACCCCCGTGTACACCCGGGAGAACGCCACCGACGCGGCCACGGGAGCCAGCGCGGCTCCCCACCCCGGGGACTCCAGCGCCAGTCCGGCGGTGAAGGCGAAGGCCGAGGCCGAGTGCCCGGACGGGAACGAGGTGGTCGTCGGCTGCGTGGCGAGCTGCCGCACCACGGGCACCCCTTCGAGCAACGGCCGGGGCCTGCGCACGGACCACTTGCCGACGGTGTTGATGGTCGCGGAGGCCAGTGCGAGCGAGGCGGCCCCGCGCAGCGCGGCCCGGCGGGCCCGCGGCGAGCCGAGGACCGCGATCGCGACCGCGGTCCCGCCCCACAGCACTCCGTGGTTGGCGGCCCGCCCGAGGCGGGGCAGCACCCGGTCGGCGCCGGGCCAGTGCCGCCGCGCCACCACGTCGAACAGCTTGCGGTCCCACCGCGCGACCGCACCCCGCCAGGTCAGTTCGTGTTCAGCCATTTCCTGCCCCTACCCCGGGACACGGATCTGGAATCGACACCTCCGGCGCTTCACCCCTCCCCGGGGTTGTCCTGCCGGTCAGCCCGCGCTCGCGCCGCCCGCACCGCGCCCGGTCCCTACGCCTTCCGCTCCTCCCCCTCCCCATTGAACTCACCGAACTCACTGCCCTCACCGTCGAGCGGCCGCTTGCGCAGCAGCAGGACCACCATGCCGCCCAGCACCACCAGCCCCACCGCCAGCGAGGCGATCACGGGGGTGGCGGCGGAGCTGCCGCTGGAGGCCAGCCGCTCCTCCTCCGGGGTTTCCGGCGCGGCCTCGGCGGTGTCGGCCGACACCAGCGCCTCGGCCGCACCGCCCATCGCGTTCACGGTGCCCGCCGGGGCCGCCGACGGCTCCGGCCAGACCGCCGTGGCTCCGGCGACGGCCGCCGACTCGCTGGACCCGGCCACGATCTGCGCCTCGGCCGGGATCCCGCTGGTGAAGACCCGCCCGACCGGCACCTTGGTGGAGCCCTGGACGGTGATCGAGGCCCTCCCGTCCGGCGTGCCCGGGGGCACCTCGAAGTACAGCCGGCTGCCGTTGGCCGCCGAGTCGACCGGCCGCCCTTCCGCGTCCACCACCCGCACGCCCATGGCCACGGCCGCCGCGTCCGGGACGACGGTCACGCTCTGCGCTCCCGTCCGTACGGTGACCGGACCGATCCGGCTGCCGACCGGCCCCGCGACGGGCCCGGACACCTGGCCGGGGTCGAGCCCCAGCGACGCCGGCGGTTCCGGCAGGCGGCCCGCCTCCCGCTGGAGGTAGTCGGCCAGCAGCTCCGCCTCCGGGTCCGCGGCCTCCACCTGTGCCCCGTCCGACAGCCGCCAGATCGCCACCTGGGTACCGGCCGCCGCGCTCTCGGCGGTCAGCGAACCGGCTCCGGCCGCCTCGGCGAGCCCGGCCAGATCGTTGAGCTGCGGATAGGAGTGCTCCAGGACCCAGCGGATGCGGCCGGCTTCGGTGTTCCCGCCGAGGGGGCTGCCGCTCCACCCGCTCTCGGTGTACCGGACCTGGGGCTGCGAGTAGCCCGCCACCCCGACCCCGTACGTCTGGAGCATGCCCCCGCCGTCGACCCGCATCTCGTAGAGCCCGGCCGGGATCTGCCGGACCGACCCGTCCCCGGTGCGCAGGACCGCCTGCCCGTACGTCTTCAGCCCGTCGAGCACGGCGCTCGCGCCCTCGGCCGTCCGTCCGGCCGCCGGGTCGGAGTCCGCCGCCGCCCGGGCCCCCGGCGCGGCGGTGAGGGCCGCGGCCAGGAGGGCCACCGCCAGCGGTCGCCGCACGGAGCCCCGTACCGCCCCCGAGGCGGCAGAGGCGGCAGGGGGGAGGGGAACCGGAACCAGAACAGGAACAGGAACCGCGACAGCGGGCGGAGCAGTAAGCGGAACCACCGGGCCCGCCGATCTGCCGGAGGAGCCGGCGGGGGGTGGCCCGGCGGCCGGCCCGGCGCCGGGCGCGCCGGATGCGGACGCGGACGAAGCTCCCGGCGGGGCCGCGACGGAAGCGATGGAAGCTGAGAGCGCGGCGGATGCGGCGGGTTCAAAGGACGTGGAGGTTGCGGAGGATGCGGGAACAGCGATCGACACAGTCTTCCCCTTCGGGCCAAAGACCCAGGTGCCCGTGAGTACCGGGGAATCCTAACCGCCTCGAACACTCAGACCACCGCCGCCTTCTGAGTGGCCATCAGCGGGGTGTCCGTCTTGACGACCCGCCGGAAGGCCGCCGTCCCCCGGTTCAGATCGTGCCCGGCGGCGACCGCGTCGATTTCGGCCGAGAACCACCGGACGCCCTCACCGTCGGGTGGATCCTCCCTGACGCGCAGCCTCCCGTGCACGACGAGCGGCTCCCCCACCGAGACGGAACTGGCCAGATTCACCGCCAGCGTCCGCTTCGCCCACACCGTGTAGAAGCTGGTCGTCCCGTCCGTCCAGGCCGCCGACCGCCGGTCGAAGTACCGTGGCTGCACCGCGAAGCGGAACCTCGCCGACGGACCGGTCGGCGTCTCCCTGAAGTCGATCTGGGTCGCCACGTGCCCCACCAGCGTCACCATCGTGTCGTTCATCCCGGCTGCCCTCCCGCGTCCCGTATCCGTACCCGTGTGGATCATCCGCACGAGGTACGACCATGCTGACCCGGGCCGCCGCTCTCCGCTCGGGCCTGTGGATTACTGGCGGGTTGTGGACAACTTCGCCACCGCCGCGTACTGCTCACGCACCTCCCGGTAGCGCAGCAGCTCCGCCGCCACCGGCTCCAGGACCCGGGCCCGCCCGCATCCCGCCGCCGCCTGCCGCAGCCGCCGCTCCGCGTCCTGCCCGTAGCGCCGGGCCGGGCCGCGTGCCGCGATCGAGCAGGCCCACTCCACCAGCGGCCCGCCGATGATGCCCGCCACCATGAACAGCACCGGCGGCATCAGCTTCGGCTCCAGGACCCCGATGATCTGCCCGACCAGCCACAGCCCGCCGAAGATCTGCACCAAGGTCATGGCCGCCTGCGCCAGCACCGCCGCGGGCCACCACGCCGGCCGCGGCGGCTTGGTGGTGGGCCCGGCGACGGCCGGGCCGAGGGTGACGGCCAGCTCGTCCAGCGCCTCCGGCAGCCGGTCGGCGCCGCGCACCGCGGTCTCCCGTACGGCCTGCGCCCAGGGGTCGGGCAGCCCGATGACCGCCTCGTCCGCGACCGTCCGTACGGCCTGCTCCACCCGCTGCCGGGCGGTCACCTCCTCCTCGACCGGCGCCTCGGCGGCCACCGCCGGGGAACGTCCGATCGCTGCCAGGGCGGCCAGCCCCGACAGTGAGCGCGGGGCGCGCCGGCTCTCGTACCACCGCCACAACCGCAGCCACGGCGTGCCGCAGGCCTTACCGGCGTTGCGCCGCCAGGCACGCTCGGCCGCGAGGCCGGCCGCGTACGCCCCGACCGCCTCCGCGAGCCGGTCCTCGAACTCGGCGCGCGCCACCTCCCCGATCTCGGGCCCCGCGTGCCCGTCGGCGACGTAGAGCGGCCGCAGGCGTACGGCGGCCCGGTCGACGTCGGCGGAGATCCGCCGGTTCGCGGCACCCTTCTCCTGGGTGAACTGTCCGAGCAGCTCGCGCAGTTCCCCGACGCCCTCACCCGTCAGAGCGGACAATCCGAGCACGGTGGCCCCGGGCTCACCGTGCTCGCCGAGCGCGATCCCGTCGTCGTCCAACAGCCGGCGCAGGTCGTCCAGTACGAGATCGGCGGCCTCGCCGGGCAGCCGGTCCACCTGGTTCAGTACGACGAACGTCACCTCCGCGTGCCCGGCCAGCGGGCGCAAGTACCGCTCGTGCAGGACGGCGTCGGCGTACTTCTCCGGATCCACGACCCACACCACCGCGTCGACCAGTGCCAGCACCCGGTCCACGTGGTCCCGGTGCGCGACGACCGCCGAATCCAGGTCGGGCAGGTCCACGAGGACCATCCCGCGCAACGCCTCGGCCTCCGAGGTCTCGCGGGGCCGGCGCCGCAGCCGCCCGGGGATCTCCAGCCGGTCCAGCAGTCCGGCGGCCCCGTCCGACCAACTGCACGCGATGGGCGCGGCGGTGGTCGGGCGGCGCAGGCCGGTCTCGGAGATCTGCACTCCGGCGAGTGAATTGAAGAGCGTGGACTTGCCGCTTCCGGTGGCTCCGGCGATGGCGACGACCGTGTGCTGCGAGGACAGTCCGCGGCGCGCCGCGGCCTCGTCCAGTACCCGGCCGGCCTCGGCCAGGGTCTTGCCGTCGAGACGGGTGCGCGACAGTCCGACCAGTTGGCGCAGCGCTTCGAGGCGCGTGCGCAGGGCCCGCGCCTCGGGGCTGAGCGGGGGCGCGGGGGCCTTGCCGCCGCCGTTCGCGGCGCCGGAGACGGCCCGTACGAGCGCCTCGTCGCCCTCGTCGCGCTCCGCGTCCCGTTCCTCGTCGCGGTCCTCTTCGCCGAGGTCGCCTTCGAGGTCGCCGCCGCCCGGACCTCCCTGTCCTGCCTTGCCGTTCGTCCGGTGGCGCGAGCGTGCGATGAATCCGTCGTCCCAGCGGTCCTCGGTGCGGTCGCGGTCGGTCAGGGCGGTCACCGCGTCACCTCTCCTTCTGCAGTACGGACAGCGCGGCAATCAGCTCGGCCTGTGGTTCCGGGGTCACTTCGAGGGCTTCCAGGGGGGCGAGCCGGCGGTCCCGTTCGGCGCGCAGCACCTGGTCGAGGTGTTCGCCGACCAGCTCCCCGCCCCGGTCGCGCAGGCGTACGGCGGCCTGTACGCCGATCCGCTCGGCCAGCTTCTCCCCCGCCGGGCGGGCCCGCTTGCCGCCCAGGAGGGCGGCGACGAGGAGGGCCGCGACGCCGTCGGCGTCGGGCGCGGGCTGCTTGTCGAGCCCGGCGACCTCCTCCTCGGCGAGTTCCTCCAGCACGCGCCGCCAGCGGCGTACGGCCATGCCGATGCGGTCCCCCGCTTCCCGGTCGGGCGCCGGCAGCGGCACGGCCCCGGCGGCCGGCTCGCGCCGCCAGGCGTCGGCGATGCGCTCGTCCGCCGCGGCGACGGCGCACTGGAGCAGCGCGGTGAGCGATTCGGCGAGGGAGTCCAGCAGTTCGTCGGCGCTGGTGTCGAGGGGGTAGCCGCGCCACCGGGTCAGGGCGTCCCCGGCGAGGACGGCGCCGCGGTCGAGGCGGTTGCGGACGCGCTTGCCCTCCCGCCGGTACGCGTCCTCGACGGCCGAGGTCAGCCGTACGGAGGCGGCGTACTGCGCGGCGACGGCGGAGGCCAGTTCCGGCATCCGCCGTCCGAGGGAGTCGAGCGCGCCGAGCGCGGTCCGCCCGACGGCGTACTGGCGGGCGGCCGGATCCTGGGCGTGATGGGTGAGCCAGGCGAGCAGCGGCGCGACGGCACTGGCCGGCAGCAGCCCGCCCCCGCCGGCCGACTCGGGCAGTTCCGGCACCGTGAACCGCGGTACGTCGCCCAGCCCAGCCCTGGTCAGCAGTGCCCCGTACTGCCGCGAGACGTCGGCGAGCACCTGGTGCGGGACCCGGTCGAGGACGGTGACCAGGGTGGCGTTGTACTGCTTGGCGGTGCGCAACAGATGCCAGGGGACTGCGTCGGCGTACCGCGAGGCGGTGGTGACCATGACCCAGACGTCGGCGGCGCAGATGAGCTCGGCGGCGAGCGTCCGGTTCTCGACCACGAGGGAGTCGATGTCGGGGGCGTCGAGAATGGCGAGTCCGCGCGGGAGGGTGGAGATGGTCTCGATCCGCAGCTCGCGGGTCGCGACGCGGTGGTTCTTGCCCCGGGGGGCGTTCTTCTTCGGTGTCGCGAGGACCTCCTCCTCCCCCTGCGGCACCCAGACGCGCATCAGGTCGGGCAGGATGCGCATCCCGGCGAACCAGTGATGATCATCCGGATGGCAGACAAGCACCGGTGTGCGCGTCGTGGGACGCAGCACTCCGGCTTCGCTGACCTGTCGGCCGACGAGGGAATTGACGAGGGTGGACTTACCGGCCCCGGTGGACCCGCCGACGACGGCGAGCAGCGGCGCCTCGGGCGCCTTCAGCCGGGGTACGAGGTAGTCGTCGAGCTGCGCGAGCAGCTCGGCTCTGGTCTGGCGCGCCCGCGGGGCGCCGGGCAGGGGCAGCGGCAGACGCACGGACGCGACCCGGTCGCGCAGGGCGGACAGGGCATCGAGCAGCTGAGGCCGAACATCCAAGGTCACCACATGCGAAGAATGCCCAATTTAAGCCCATTTTTGAAGCTTATACGCCCTCTGCGCGCCGAGCGCTACTCCAGAGGGACATCCTGGACACGACGGACGAGTGGGACGCAGGCATAACGAGTGCACAACACCCAGGCCGCCGCGGCGCAAAAGCGGTGCGCGAATCGCACCTGCCTGCGATTATCGGGACCGCTTCACCGAACCTCCACATCGTGGCACGCGAGGGAAGCAACCGGGACAAGGCCACCGGAGCCCTATCCTTGACCCGGCACGGACCGCAGCCCCACCCCCACCCCGGGGCTCCAGGCCACCACGGCCACCTTCCGGCCCCCGTAGCTCAGTGGATAGAGCAGGTGCCTTCTAAGCACTTGGCCGCAGGTTCGAGTCCTGCCGGGGGCACTTTACGTCGTACAGCACCGGACCCTCCTTCGGGAGGGTCTTTTTGCCGGCCGGGGGCGATGGACAGCCCTCAGGGCTCCAGGCCGTGCTCCTCGCACGCCCGGCGCCAGCGCCGTTCCGCCTCCGAGGTCCGCAGCCGGGTGCGGCGGGCCTCGGGCGCGTGGAGGCGGTGGTACGCCGGGAACATGCCCGGGACCCGCAGCGCCAGCTGGAGGTCGGCCGGGATGATCCGGCGCAGGACGTAGAAGGGTGCGGGCGCGGTGAAGTAGCCGGGTTCCGGGTGACGTGCGTCCTGCGGGTCCGGCGGGTCCGCGTGGAACAGCCCCGAAGTGCAGCCTCGCGCCAGGACGGCCGCCCGCACGGACCGGTGCGCGGCGGCGAGCACCGGCAGCAGCGGCTCCGCCGGGCCGGGGAAGGCGACCACCAAGCCGGGGTGTTGGTCCGCGGGGGCACGGGAGACGCCGTCGAACCAGACGAGGTGGCGGATCAGCACCCGCGCCACGTCGAGGGGCGGGGTCGTGGCCTCGACCCGTACCTCCGTGTAGTACATCGCCCGGCTCTCCAGCGCCCTGCGGACGAACGGGCAGATCGCGGCCGAGGGGCCTGCACGGCCCACGGAGTCCCCGATGTAGTCCCGGAGATACGGCTGGAAGACCGGTCCGAGGGCGGTACGGGCCAGTTCCTCGGGCCCGGCCGCGAGGGCGATCGGTACCGGTGGATCGATCGGTAGCGGCGGATCAGGCAGCGCCGACGCCATCGGAGCCACTCTCCTCCCTCACCTCGTCCCGTCGGACAGGACGGGCCGCGACCGAGCGCGCACAGCACCAGGCCGTGAACGCACCGGCCACGACCGTTCCGGCCGCCGCGAACGCCCACACGCCCGAGACCTCGGCGAGGCCGATGCCCAGGCCGCCCATGACGTACAGACCCAGACCGCTGGCCAGCGAGTTGAACAGGCCACCGGCCGACAGCATGGTGGCGCGGCCCTGCGCGGGCACCCGCTCGTTCACGGCCGCCTTCAGACCCGGCATGCACAGCCCGGCCGCCATGACGAACCCGATGTACAGCGGAATCCCCGTCCAGCCGGAGCCGGCCACCGCCGCCCCGGCCAGACAAAGTCCGGCGGCCGCCGCGGCCGTCACCACGATCCGCGCCCGGAGCCCGGGCTCGGCGCCCACCTTGCGCGCCACCACCTCCAGCAGCGGGATCTGCAGCAGGTCACCGGCGCACCGGGCCACCGCCATCAGGACCAGCGAGCCGCCGGTCACCACATCGAAGTGGACGGTCCACTGCACGCCGGGCAGGGCCCGGAAGAGACAGAGGGCGGCGATCCCGAGCAGCAGTCCGGCCAGCAGCCGGTCCGTGCCCAGTGCCCTGCCGCAGCCGCGCAGCGCGTCGAGCGAGGCGGCGGCCAGCTCCCGCCGTACCGCGCCCCCGCGCACGGGGTGGGACGGTGAGGGCTCCGCGCGCAGCAGGACCACCGTGCACACCGCCCCGGCCAGGCAGGCGGCACCGGCGAGCAGTTGGGGCACGGCGAGGCCCAGGAACTGGCCGGCGGCCGCGCCCACCACCGTGCCGGTCACGATGCCCGCGTTCTCGGCGATCCGCCCGCGCGCGAAGAGCGCGTCGAGGTTGGCGTCGGGGTCGTCCCGGTGCAGCCGGTCGACGGCCCAGGCGTCCAGGCTGCCGGAGGCGAACGGCGTGCCCACGGCGGCGATCAGGGTGCCCGCGACGGCCACGGAGGGGCTCGCGGAGAAGAAGAGCATCGAGTAGCCGACGGCCCGCACCAGGAATCCGGTCAGTACCGAGGCCCGACGGCCGATCGCGTCCGCGAAGACCCCGGTGGGCACTTCGAGGAGCGCCTCCAGGACCCAGACGGAGGCGATCAGCGTCACGACCGTGCCGCTGCTGAGCCCGAGCTGGGTCAGCAGCAGCACGGAGGTGACGGTGAGACACATGTCGCCGAAGAAGTCGAGGCCGGTCAGGCCGAGATACGCCCTGACGGTCGCGCGGCGGGAGTCCTTCACGCCGCTCCCTCCCGACCGGGGACGCCGGTGCCGAGCGCGGGGACGACGCCCATGTCGTACCGGTAGGCGCGGCCCGCCGCGTCGAAGGCGTCGCGGATCCTCTCCCGCAAGCGCATCGGGATTCCCTCGGGATGGCGGCGTGAGAACGCCGACTGGTGCTGGAACAGGAGAAAGAAACCTTTCGCTCCGAATGCGTATCGGGTGTGGTCCGTGCCGAAACAGGAGCCGAAGGCGACCGTGAACAGCCGTTCCTCGTCGAACCGGAACCACCAGGCCGGATCCTCCAGATCGGCCATGGTGACCTCGGACGGCGTGCTGGACCGCGCGGCCAGCCCGCGCAGGACGTCGAGCGCCGACTCCCGGAGCGTCTCCACGTCCTGCCCGAGCCGTCCGGGCAGTTCGAGGACGAATCCGTCGGCGCGGTCCGCCGCCACCTCGACGAGGGCTTCCCGGAGCCGCGGCAGCGCCCGGTCGAGGTGTTCGGCGACGGTCAGCCGTTCGTCGGCGGTGTCGGAGTGCAGCCAGCTGGAAGCGCGGGCGTACGGACAGTGCGTGTGGTCGATGACCGGCTGGAACCCCGGCGCGGTGGCTTCGCCGGCCATCAGCGGTCCTCCTCTCGCGGCTCCCGCGTCCCGTGCGCGGCGACGTCCGCGCGCAGCTGCCGCCAGCTCTCCGGCCGGTCCCACCACCGCTCTCCCCAGCGGGCGGTGAACGCGCCGATCGTGCGGTCGGCCCGCTGCCGGCCGTGGGCGACCGTGCGCCAGTAGTCGGAGCGTGCGGCCTCCTCGCGGATGTGCTCGGGATCGACCAGACCGGAGGTGAGCGCGCGTACCTCCTCCGCTCCTGGGGAGCGCAGGATCAGCGCGGTGAGCGCGCGCGTATAGCGGTCCTCGTGGCGGCAGTGCTCGACGGTGCGGCGGGCCGTCTCCGGGTCGGCGCCGAGGCCGACGAGCCACTCCGGGGAGAGCGAGAGGCTCTCCACCGTCATCGCGACCCACTCCACGACGGTCTCCGCGACCCGCCACCGCTCGGCCAGCCGCAGACCGGGCGGACGCCAGGCGAGCTCCATCGCGTGGCCGAGTTCGTGGTGAACGTACTGGGCGCACAGCGCCACGGGCCGGTCGGGCAGGGCGATCGCCGACCGGTCGGGGATGCGCAGCGGAAAGGTCGCCGAGGGCTGGTCCCGTGTCCACACCAGTGAGAGGCGGTGGTCGACGGGGAGCGCGCCGAGTGCCCGCAGCCGGGCCACGGCCGCCCGCACGAGGGTGCGGGGCGAGAGGGCGCGGCCGAGATGGTCCCCGCGCAGGAACCCGCGCCGGTCCTGCCGGTACGCGTCCGGTCGTGCCCCGGTCGCCCGTGCCCAGGCGTCGAGGATCTCCGGCAGCGCACCGGGGTCGGCCAGCCCGTCCGGCTCCAGGGGCACGGCCCGCGCCGGAGGGGCGCCCCCGGGCACCCCCGCGACCGACCGCAGCAGCGCGACCAGCTCCCGGCGCTGCGGGTCGTCACCGATCAGCCCGAGGTCGGCGGACCGCAGGAGTTCGACCGCCCGCTCCACGGCCGCCTCGTCGGCCCCGTACGCACCGGCGCCGGGCGCGGGCGGTGTCTCCTCGGGACGTACGTCCACGTCGGTCACCCGGACACCCGGCCGTCCTCCTGCGGAGGGACGCGGACGAACGCGCCCACCTCGACGAGCCTGGCCGCCAGCGCGGCTGAGGGTTCGCCGGTGGGGACGCGTTCGTGGACGCGCGGCTGGCGGACGAGCCAGGCGACCGCGACGGCCTCCTCGTCGTGCAGCACGAGGGTGCGGCCCGCACCGGGACCGCCGCCCGGGACCAGCAGGGCGGTGACCCGGGCCACCGGCCGTACCGCGTCGAGCACCAGCGACCACGGCATCTGCTGCTTCTTCAGGGCGACACGCCGGGCGTAGTCCACGGTGTCGTACGGGCTGATCCGCAGCCGCGTTCCCGGCGCGGGCACGATCCCGGCCTGCCGGGCCCGGTCGGACGGGACCGGCGGCCGGTAGGCGAGGTCCAGGTCGGCGCTGGCCAGCTCCCACTGCCACTCGGGCCGCCCCTCGGGCCAGCCCTTGTCCTCCAGGTGCGCGGCGAAGGCCCGCGCGGTGCAGGCTCCGGGCGGGAAGTCCGCGCCCGGCTCCCGGTCCCGCCCCTGCCAGGCGGCGCTGGTCAGGAACGTGCCGAGCGCCGGGGTTCCTTCGCCGCCGAGGCACAGGAAGGCCGCGGTCGGCAGCCGCGCCGAGACCGCCGCGGCGACGGCGGCGAGCCGACGGGCGCGTTCGAGCCGGAACCCCTGCGGATTGCGTACCCAGGCCGGCACCTCCCGGGTGTCCTCGGTCTCGTACAGCGCCTCCCACAGCCCGCGCACGGTCCGCTCGTACGTACCGCTCGTGCCGGTACCGCTCATGCCGGTGCCCTTTCGCCGCGCCAGATCCGCACCTCGTCGGCCATCCGCCCGACCTTCGCCACCAGGTCCTCGCCGTGGATGCCCTCCGACTCGGCGACCATGGCCCGCAGTGCGCGTGCCTTCGGCATGTACCGGCGGGCGAGCAGCCACAGCTCCTCGCTGATCGGGGCCGCGTGCTGGTCGTCCGCCGTCAGCCGGCCGTCGCCGGCGGCGAGCACGGTGACCCCCGACAGGTGCGACTCGACGACCAGGTCCCAGGCGTAGTCGTCCGGCATCAGGTCCTCGGTGCCGATGCCGCTGACCCGGGAGGCGATCAGATGGTGTCCGACGTCGTAGACCACGACGGCGTCCGCGCGGCGCGCGATCTCGCACTGGAGGGTGAAGGGGTTGGCGTCCCCGACGACGTACGCGTAACTGGAGTTCTCCACCGCCACCCGCACACCGAGCAGTTCCTGCATCCGCTCGATCCGCGGGACGACGTAGTCGACGGCCTCCGCCACCCACGGCATCGGCACCAGCGCCTCGACCAGGGACTCGCCGTCCTTGGTCCACATCGCCAGGTCGGTGGTGACCCACTCGACACCGAGCCGGCGGGCCGCCTCGCCGAGCCGCTTCACCAGGACGTCGTCGACGGGGTCGAGCCCGCACAGGTCGAGGTCGAGGGTGTGCAGCAGCGGCACCAGGTCGTGTTCCTCGCAGAACCGTACGGCCCGCTCGACGGTCTCCAGGTCCCGCGCGTACGGGCCCACCATGAACGCCCGGTCCGGGCCGGTGAGCCGGGCCGCGTACGGCGCGAGCCGATCGTGCTCGGAGGTCATGTCCCAGCTGAAGCCCACCAGGGGCGCCTGCCCGGGCTGCGTCGACCCGGTCACGGTGCGCATGGCACCACCAGCTCCCTCCGGGCCGCCTCCGCGAGGACCCGCTCCTGCTCCGGAGTCCCGTCGAACGGGGCCCCCTCGTCCCACAGGGGACGCAGCGCCGCGCAGGTGGCGTCGCGCAGATGGATCCGGCGCAGGCCGCCGTCCGTGCGCAGGGTGAGCGTGGCGAAGGCCCGGGCGCGGGGCCGGGTGTGACGCACGGCGTCCGGCCACGGGTAACCCGCGCACGCCTCCCGCAGCCGGCCCGCGTACTCGGGCACGTCGTAGACGCAGGGCGCCACCCACGCTCCGTCGGGCAGCCGCAGGTCCCGCTCCCGGGCCGCCTGGGTGGGCTGTGCCGGCCGGCCCCACAGCACGTCGAACTCGTAGCGGGCGATCTCCCTGGTCCAGGGTTCGGTGCCGGGCAGCCAGTCCTTCTCCAGGAAGGCGGCGAACACCGACGCCGTGGAGGAGGCGTCGGGGAAGAGGGAGCCCTCGGGCGCCTTGCGGTCGTGCCAGTGCTCGCTGCCGAGGAAGGCGTCCATGGCGTCGGAGCGCAGGCCGCAGTAGATCCGGGTGGTGGCGGGCAGCGCACCGGTGAGGCGCTGGAGGACCATCGCCGCGCGCGTGGAGCGGTCCACCGCCATGCCGGGGTCGCCCTCGTAGGCGGCGGGAGCGGGCCCGTAGAAGTCGTGCCACAGCTCCCGCATCTGGGTCACGTACGGGTGTACCGGATTCGTCGTCACCAGGTCACCGCTTCCAGGCAGTCGTCCATCCGTTCCAGCTTCGCGACGAGATCGCCGGTCCTCATGCCCTCCGACTCCCCGATGAGGGCCTGGAGTCGGGTCATCTTCGGCATCAGGATCTCGGCGGTCCGCCACACCGGCTCGTCCACGGGCCATTTGTGCTGGTCCTGGACGAGTTCGTACGCGCCGAACTCCCGGCAGGTGATGCCGGAGACATGCGCCTCCACCACCCGCTCCCACGGGAAGTCGGCGTCCTCGGGCAGATCGACGGACAGGCCGCGCTGCCGACGCAGGATGTAGAGGTGGCCGATGTCCATGCACAGGCCGCAGTCTGCGCGTTCGGCGATCCGCCCCATGAGGGTGAGGATGTCGAGGTCGCCGACGAGCACGGGGTAGGGCGGATTCTCGCCGACCACCGGCATCTGGGCGATGTCCTGGATGAGCTTGGTGCGGTCGGCGACCCAGTCGACGGCTTCCGCGGTCAGCGGCACGGGGACCATGTTCTCGATCAGCTTCTCGCCGCCCAGGACCCACATCGCGAAGTCGGTGGTGATCCACGGGGATCCGAGCTCCCTGGCGTACTCGGCGATCTGCCGGACCATGCCGGGGTCGACCGGGTCGATGCCGGCGAGGTCCAGGTCGAGTGCGTGGAAGTAGATGGAGAGCTCGTTCTCCGTGCCGAACCGCTTCAGCTCCTCGACGAGTTCGTCCTGTCCGCACAGCGCGGCGGCGCTGAAGGCCGTGACCGGCCGCCGCGTACGGCGTACGGCTTCGGCGGCCAGGTCCCGTTCGGTCATCGAGTCCGTGCTGAGACCGAGCACAGGGCGTCCGGTCCGGTCCGGGAGGGTCGTCGCCGCCGCCGCGGCGACGAGCGTCTCAGGAGCCATCGGGTGTCACTCCGTTCAGGGATCGGGACGTGGCGTGCAGGAGGTGGGCCGTCCGGTCGGCGACGTCGGAGGGCCCGGAGACATCGGAGGAGCCGGCGCCTCCGGAGAGCGAGGCGACGACGGAGGGGCCGCCGGAGGCGGTCGCCAGGGCGTCGATCCGCTCGGCCGCGCGCAGCAGCAGCCCGTCGAGGTCCGGCCCGCCGACGCCCGCGTGCGGGACCAGCGCCGCGAAGTCCGCGGCGCCTTCGCCACCGTGGGCCTCGCAGTCGTCCAGGAGCCGGTCGAAGAACAGGTTGGGCGCGTGGCGCAGGGCCACCACGTCCAGTTGGAGATCGAGTTCGCCACGGGTCACCGGGTGGTCGCGCCGGTGCCGGGCACGGGCCTGGAGCAGGGCCTCCGCCGCGGCGAGGACCAGGTCGACGGCCGGCTGGTAGGCGCCGCGGAACCAGACCAGGGCCTCGTGCACGCGGGCGGTCGCGGGGTCCTCGATCAGGGACTCGATCGGCGGGAGCTCGGACATGCCGAAGGTGGTTCCGCGCCGCTCCTCGTAGTACGTGCGGATCGGTGTGCCCGCGTACAGCACGAGGTGGGTGTAGAGGTGCTCGTGCGGTACGTAGTCGTAGAAGCCGCCCGCCTTGAGGAAGGCCTGGTTGGCGCGGAGGTCGGTGAGGGTGGTCTCCGGGTCGATCATGATGAAGTCGAGGGAGACGCCGAGCCCGTGGCGCTCCAGGAGCTTGATCCCCGCGAGGTTGTCGGCGGGGTCGACTCCCTTGGACAGCCGCTTGAGCACGTCCGGCGAGGCGCTCTCGATGCCCAGTTCGACGAAGCGCAGGCCGCACTCCTTGAGAGCGGGCAGATAGTCCTGGTGTTTGATGAGCTGGTTGACGCGGGTACCGAAGCTGAAGGTGATCTCCGGGTCGTAGGCGTGCAGCGCCTGGACGATCCGCAGGGCCCGCTTGGGGTAGACGTAGAAGTTGGCGTCGCTGAAGTAGACGTGCTTGTGGTCGAGCCCGTCGGCCTTGCGGAAGTGGTCCACCTCGGCGACCACGGACTCCCCCGTCCGCATGCGGTACTTGCGGCCGATGGTCAGCACCCCGCAGAAGGAGCAGTTGTACGGGCAGCTGCGACTGGAGTTGACGGCGAGCGCCGACAGCAGGGTGCCCTTGGCGGAGTCGAAGTACGTCAGGGGCGGATAGCCCGAGTCGGAGACGAACGGGAAGTCGGGGAAGGGCAGGGCGTCGAGGTCGTCGATGAACGGCGAGTCGATGTTGACCCGGATCTCGCCGGAAGGGGTCCGCACGGTGGTGCCGGGAATGTCCAGCCAGGAGTCCCGGCGCAGGCGGGCCAGGTCGAGCATCGGCTTCTCGCCCTCGCGCCGTACGACCACGTCGACGTCGGGGCAATCGCGCAGGATGTCGGTGTGGACGGCGGTGGCGTGCGGGCCGCCGAGCACGATCAGCGCCTCGGGGTTGCGCGCCTTGACCCAGGCCGCGTGTTCCAGGGTGGCGTCGAGGGACTCGTTGTAGACGGAGAAGCCGACGGTCTCGAAGCGGTCGAGGTGGTGCTTGGCGCAGAGCGCGTCCGGGGCGACGGGGCTGTCCCCGAAGTCGAAGCCGGTGGCGTCGAAGCCGTGCCGCTCCAGGTAGGCGCCGATGTAGGCGAGGCCGATCGGCTTGGACTTGCGACGGTCGGAGTACCCCACGGAAGGGTTGACGAGGGCGATGGTCATGGCGTCACCGCCTGCCAGCGCAGCACTCCGCGGTCCACCATGCGCTCGATGAACAGCCGGGTCGGGACGGGCAGTTCGGCAAGTCCCGCCTCGTCGAGGGAACCGACGGCGGTGCGCCACAGCCGCGAGGCCGTGGCGTTGAGCCTCAGACACTCCCCGGACGGACCTCCGCCGGCGACGTACACGTGGTCGCACTCGTCGAGTACGGGCAGATCGCTGAGCAGAAGCATCCAACCCCCTTGGGTACCGGAGGGCGGCGATGTGCCTGAGCGCACCGCCGCCCCGGGATCAGCGGATCAGCGGATCAGGACCAGATGCGGCCGAGCATCTTGGTGTAGCTGGCGTCACCCATGCTCACCACGTCGGCGTCGGGGCTCTCGATCTCCTCGAAGCCGACCAGTTCGCTCTGGTCGATCCGGTCGTCCACGGTCAGTTCGATGTCCACGCTGGATTCACGCATGTGCTCATACCTCCGTCGCTTGTCGGGAAAAGACCTTGCGGGGTGGAGCAGCTGCACCTCGGCGGACGCTAGGACAGCTCTTTCGGAGGCGTCAACAGCACCTTTCGGCCAGCGGGTTGCCCTGCGGCGTGTGGCACTGTGGACGGCATGAGCCCCGATGACGAGAGCAGTGCGACACCTTCCTCGCCGGGTGAAGAGGTGGCGGACCAGGAACGCGCCTTCTGGGAGGCCCGGCGCAGGTTCCAGGAGTTGGACGACGACGAGGACGGCAGGCGGCAACGGCGCCGACTCGGCAAGGACTCCCGCCGCATGCACCTGCGGGTGCGCGTCCACCGCTTCGCGCGCCGGCTCGACGACGGTCCCGTGCCGGGCGACCTGCGGCTGCCGCCGCTTCCGGAGCCTTCGGACCTCGACGAGGACGAGGGCGGCTGGTCCGAGGACGGCACGGGAGACGAACGGGACATCCTGACCTGATCCGCCCTTGCGGGAGGGAGCGGTTCCGGGCGTCCGCGGCTGCGACGACGTCATCTGACCACGGACGACGGGGTTCCGCGCGGGCGTGCGTGCGTACGGCCGGGGGTGTCGCCCGGCACCGGACGTTTGGGCAGCGATCAGCGATCGACCGCTCCGACCGCTCCGAACGACCAGCCAAAAGGCCGCCCTTCCCGTTCGCTCCGTCCCGTACGGCGTGAATCGGCCACGTGCCCAGCCCGACCGCCCTCCACACCGGGCCGGTTTCACCCGGTTGCCGCACCCCTTGACGCTCGCCATCCAGCCTCACATACTGGCGGCCAAATCGATTTGGCCTCATCGCTTGGCTCTCCGTCCAGGGCCGGATCGCGGCTGAACCCGAGCGTGCCGAACGCCGAACGGAGCTCACACGTGTCCCGTCCCCACCCCCAGACCCTTCCCACCACGGAACAGCCACCGGCGCCCCAGCCGGTCCACCCCGTCGACGAGTCCCGGCCCCTCGGCCGGATCCTCCTCTTCGGGGTCCAGCACGTCCTCGTCATGGCCGCCACGCCGATCTCGGCGATCTTCCTGATGAGCGCCACCCTGCGCCTCGACCCCGGTCTGACCGTCAACCTGCTCTCCGCGGCCTTCGTCCTCTCCGGCGTCGGATCCCTGATCCAGTCGCTCGGGCCGTGGAAGTTCGGGCCCCGGCTGCCCTTCGTGATGCTGCCGGGCGGCGCGCCGCTCATCCTCTTCCTCGCCATCGCCGAGCAGCACGGCCTGCGGACGGCCACCGGCGCGGTCATCCTCACGGCCGTCTTCTACTTCGTCGTCCTGCCGGTCTTCTCGCGGCTGCTCGTCTTCTTCCCGGCCCTGGTCATCGGCACGATGATCGTCATCGTGGGCGTCAACCTGGTGAAGGTCGGCGCCGTCCTCGTCACCGGCCGCCCCGGCCAGCCGGGCTTCGCCGACACCACGAACCTCGCGCTCGGCATGGCGACGATCGGCTTCACGGTCGTCTTCTACCTGCTCTTCACCGGCATCCTGCGCCAGCTCGCGGTCATGCTCGGTCTGCTCGCCGGCACCGCCCTGGCAGCAGTGCTCGGTGCCGTCGACTTCGGCCGCGCCGCCGACGGCGGCCTGTTCACCGCGCCGCAGCTGATGCCGTTCGGCTCACCGGAGTTCAACCTGCTCGCCGCCCTGCCTCTGATGCTCTACAGCCTCGCCTCCATGGCGGAGGCGACCGGCCAGACCGTCATCAACGCCGAGGCCGTCGGCAAGGAGATCGACCAGCGCACCGACGTCCCCAAGACCGTCCGCGGTGACGCGCTGACCTCCCTCTTCGGCGGATTCTTCGGACTGCCGCTGATGGTGACGAGCGGCGAGAACATCGGCATCGTCCGCGTCACCGGCGTACGCAGCCGCTACGTCACCGCCGCGGCCGGAGTGGTCCTCGTCGTCATCGGCTTCCTCGCGCCCGTGACCCGCGCGATCAGCGTCATCCCGTCCGCGGTCATCGGAGGCACGGCCATGGTCGTCTTCGCCGTGATCACCGTGCTCGGGGTGCAGATGCTCGGCCGGTCGGACCTCGACCGGCACACCAGCACCTTCATCTGCGCCGTCGCCCTCGCGCTCGGCCTGCTTCCCATCCTCATCCCCGGTGTGTACGCGGGCTTCCCGCCGAACCTGCGCATCCTCCTCGAAAGCGGCGTCGCCGTCGGCGCGTTCGTGGCGGCCGTCCTCAACGTCCTCTTCCACCACGTCAGACCGGCGGTCGCCACCCGCCTGGCCGCCCGCCGCCCAGCCACCACCCGTACGGAAAGCGACCGATGAACCAGCTCACCCGCGACCTCCTGGACGGCCCCGGTCCGCTCCTCCTCGTGCCGGACGCCGTCCTGCTGCCCGAAGGGCCCCTCGACGGCTACGGGGTCGTCGTCGCCGACGGCTCGTTCCGCGCCGTGGGCCCCGCCGAGGAACTCCGGCGCGCACATCCCCACCTCGACGCCGTGCCGTTGCCCGGCCACCTCCTGATGCCCGGCTTCGTCGACGCCCACCACCACCTCACGCAGAGCTTCGGCTCCGCGCTCGCGTTCGGGGAGCCGTCGGAGATCTTCCGGCGGGTGTGGGTCCCGCTGGAGGGCGCGCTGGACGAGGAATCGGCGTACGCGGCGGCGAAGCTGGCGGCCCTGGAGGCCCTGCGCGGCGGATTCACCACCGTCACCGACGCGGGCACCCGCGCCGACGTGGACGTCGACGTCGTCGCCTCCGCGACCCGCGACGCCGGGATCCGCTGCGTGCTCGGACTCGTCTGCAACGACGCCGACGACACCGCCGACGGCGGGAACGACGCGGGACCCTCCGTCCTGCGAGCCGCCGAGAAGCACCTCTCCCGGTACGACGGCGACCCGCTCGTCCACCCCTCCCTCGCCGTCTCCATCCCCGAGGCGGCCACCGCCGCGACCCTCCAGCACACGGCCCGCCTCGCCGCCGAGGCCGGAGCCACCGTGCAGATCCACGTCAACGAGCACCTGGCCGGTGTCGAACGCTCCCTCATACGGCACGGCCTGCGCCCGCTCGAATACCTGCACCACCTCGGCGCGCTCGGGCCGCAACTGCTCGCCGCGCACGCCACCCTGCTCACCCCCCGCGAGCTGACCCTGCTCGCCGACACCGGGACCGCCGTCAGCTACAACCCCGTCGCCAGCGCCTGGAAGGGCAACGCCGTGGCCCCGGCCACGGCCATGGCCGAGCGCGGGATCCGCTTCGGGCTCGGCACCGACGGCACGCGCGGCGACGGATTCCGGCTCGCCGAGGCCGCCGAATTCGCCCAGCGCCTCGCGTACGGCCTGATCACCGGCGACTCGTCGTGCGGCGCCGGGTGGACCTGGCTGGAGCACGCCACGCGCGGCGGCGCCGACGCCGCCGGCCTGGGCGCCCGTACCGGCACCATCGCCGAGGGTCTGGCCGCCGACTTCCTCCTCGTCGACGTCACCAACCCGGAGCTCGCGCTCTCCTGGGACCTGCCGTGGGAGCTGGTACGGCGCGGCAACCGCGACCAGATCACCGCCGTCTTCGTCGCCGGCCGCATGCGCCTGTGGCACGGCCTGCCCACCACCTGGGACGGCCCGGCACTGGTACGGCAGGCGGCCGAACTGGCCCGTGCCGCCGTGGAAAGGGCGCCCATCGTCCGCGTGCACCCCACCTCCACCGCGGCACGCGCGGGGAGCGCCGCACTGTGAGTACCGAGACACTGGTGGTCCTGGCCGTCACGGTGGCCGTCGCCGCGTTCGTCCAGGGCGGCAGCGGGCTCGGTTTCGCCCTGATCGTCGCGCCCGTGGCCGGGATACTCGATCCCGGCCTGCTCCCGGTGTTCGTCCTGGCCTCGATGATCCCGCTCAACCTTTACGTCGCCTGGCGCGAACGCGCCTCGCTCGATCTGCGCGGCGCGGGCTGGATCACCGTGGCGCGGCTCGCCGCCACCCCCGGCGGACTGGCGCTGCTCTGGCTGATCCCGGACCGCAGCCTCGGCCTGTTCGTGGGCATCGCCACCGTCCTGGCGGCGGTCGTGAGTCTCGCCGCACCGGCGTTCACCCCCGGCCGGATCGCCTATGTCGCCGCGGGCGCGGTCACCGGGCTGACGGAGACCGCGACCGGCATCGGCGGTCCGCCGCTCGCGCTGGTCTACCAGCACCGGCCGCCCGCCGAGCTGCGCTCCACCGTCGCCCTCTGCTTCTTGGTCGGCGAAGTGGCGTCGCTGGGGCTGCTGTTCGCGACGGGGGCGGGTCAGCCGGAAGATCTGGGCTGGGCGGCCCTGCTGCTCCCGGCGATCGCCGCCGGAGCGTGGCTGAGCCGCCTGGTGCACCACCGGATGGACGCGCGCAGAATGCGCCTGTTCGTGCTCGTGTTCGCGCTGGTCTCCGGGCTGGTCCTCATGCTCGGGCTGTGATCCTCAGCGACGACGCACGCGCGATCACCCGGGGCTCGGGCGACGTGACCACCGCGCCGGTGGTCACGTCGCCGCGCAGCCGGCCGAGCAGCAGCTCCACCGCGTCGGACGCCGCCCGGTCCAGGTGGAGGTCGACGGCCGTGAGCGGCGGCTCGCAGGTGCGGGCGCGCAGTCCGTCGTACCGGGTGACGACCATGACGTCCTCGGGCACGGTGCGCCCGCTGTCCCGGATCGCCCGTACCGCACCCACCGCGAAGGCGTCCACGAGGGCGCAGACGGCGTCGATCCGCGGGTGCTCGGTGAGCAGGGCCGCACAGCGCTCGTAGCCGGCCTGTTCGCCGCCCGTCTCGGGGGCGGTCGCCACGATCGGCGCCCAGCCGTGCTCCTCGGCGAGGCGCTCGTACGCGGCGCGCGCGTCGACCGACGAGTGCCGTGCGCCGGATCCGATGAGCAGCGCCGGCCGCCTGGCACCCTGCTCGCGCAGATGGGCGAGGAGCAGCTCGGCGACGAGCCCGCCGCGCAGATCGACGTACGGCGCGTCCTCGTCCGGCGACACGGGCCTGCCGAGCGCGACGTACGGCAGCCCGCGCTCCTTCAGATGGGCGGCGGCCATGTCGTCGACGTCGGGCTCGACGAGGATGGCCCCGTCGATGTCGACGGAGTGCAGGCCCGAACCGGACTGCACGGGCGGTACGAGCACGAGCGCGTAGTCGTGCAGCAGCGCGCTCTCGGCGGCGGCTGCGGCGATCTCCATGTAGAACCCGAGCCGGGACGGCCCCCCGGCCACCGCGAACGGCATGGAAGAGGCGAGCGCGATGGCCTTGGCCTGGCCCCGCCGCAGCCGCTGGGCCCGCAGGTTCGGCCGGTATCCGAGCTCGGCGGCCACCTGCTTGATGCGCTCCCGCGTCCGGGGGTCGACCTTGCCGAGCCCGTTGAGGGCGTGCGAGACCGTCGTGCGCGACACCCCGGCGACCCGTGCGACATCGGCGATCGTCGGTGGCCTTGAGCCGGACCCGGAAGTGGGCATCTGCGCGGACGCTCCTCACGTGCTCTGGACGGTGACCCCACCATCTTCGCCGACCGGAGCGTTACGCGCCTCGCCCGAGGAGGTGGGTGGGTCAGGCGGACGGGGCCGTGGCGGGCTCCGGGGCGTTCTCCGGGGCGTTCTCCGGGGAGACGCCGAAGGCCCTGACCGCCTGGTAGTACGTCCAGGCGGTGCTGTCGCAGGAGGTCTTCGTCCCGCCCGAGTACCGCGAGCAGACCCGCTTGAGGTCCGCGTAGAAGGCGTCGTCCAGCCTGGACTTGTTCGCCGAGAAGGTACCCGCCGCCTTGTAGTTGCGGTAGCCGAAGTCATGGCGGGCACAGGACGTCTGGAAGGGGAAGCCGAAGGGGTTGTCCGGGGAGCTGCTGCAGTAGTCGGTCGTCCAGACGAAGCCGTACGCGGACCAGCTGCCCTGGTTTCCGCGCGCCGTGACCCAGGCGTTGTAGCTCGTCGCGCTGGTCTGCGTCCAACTGCTTAGCACCTGCGGCTTGTCCGCCGGAGCGGCCGAGGCCGGGGTCGCGAGGAGGAGCAGGCCTGCGGCGGACGCGAGAAGGGGGGCGAGACGACGGCGCATGACAGACCTCCGGGACGGAGCGGAACGGGGCGTGACAGGACGGGCCGGTTGACCGGTCGACCGGTCAACTCCCGCCGGAGCGTACGTCGTTGGCCTAGAGGGTGGCCAGATCTTTTACTCCTGGCGCAACCTGTCACGCGGCGCGCCGCCCGGGTGCCGGGGCGGAAGGCAGCCCTCCGCCAGGCCGCCTCCGCCAGGCCCCCTCCACCGGGACGCCGTCGCCGGGCACGACGACGGGGGACGACGGCACCCCGGCCGCCCGGACCACATCCCGGGCGGCACACGGCTGACCAGTAGGGCGGGCGACCGCAACGAGGGCGCTCCGTACGGGATTCAGCGCGCGAGGGCCGTGGCCGCGGCCCGGGCGAAGCCGTCCGGGTTGTCCAGCATGATGTTGTGCCCGCAGTCCGGGACGGGCACGACGCGGACTCCGGCGGCCTCCAGGGCGTCCGTCCCGGCGGGAGATCCGTCGGACGCCGGGAACAGGAAGTCGCGTGGGATCTTCAGCTCCAGCAGCAGTTCCCGCATGGTGGGCGTCGTCCCCGCGGCAAGGTGCACGGCGCTGCGGTGCAGGGCGGTGCGGCCGGCCAGCCGCATGGTCGACCACCAGTGCGCGCCGACCCGGTCGCGCACCTCGGCCCAGCCCCCGGCCAGGAACTCCTCCTCCGTGTAGGAGGCGAGGCCGCTGCTGCCCGCCGCGGCGGGTGTGCGCGGCAGCGGGTCCAGATTGGCGTCGATCAGGACCAGGCGGGAGACCAGTCGGGGGTGGCGGGCCGCCAGCACGATGGCCACCGCGCCGCCCATGCTGTGCGCGATCAACTCGGCCCCCTCGGCGCGGGCTTCGGTGAGCGCCGACGCCAAGGCGTCCGCGTGCGCCTCCAGGGTGTACGTGAAGTCCTCGGGCCGGTCGCTGTGCCCGTGCCCCAGCAGATCGACCAGCAGCGACCGCCGTCCGGCCAGCAGCGGGTGCACGGCGCTGGCCGAGAAATACGCGGGCGAGGTCGAGCCGAGTCCGTGCAGGTAGACCCGGGTCGGCTCCTCCCCCGGAAGTTCGACCCACCGGATCCGGTCGCCTTGCGGTGTCACGACGGCACTGTGCACGGTGTGTTCCCCCTGGAGCTGTTCGCGGTGAATCCCGCATGAGGGTAATCGGACCGGCGGCCGCCTCGTCTACGCTCGTCCGGTGATCGACTACGTGAATCAACTGGGCGGTGACACACCGCGGATCGGCGCGCTCCCCGTGGGCGGCGATGCCGCGGCCGTGTGGTCCCTGGACACCACGCGCACGGTGATCGGCGGCCACGCGGTCGACGGAGCCGTGGAACTGCTGGACGCCACCGAGCGGGACCGGGCCGCACGGCTGCTGCGGGAGGGCGACCGGCGCAGCTACCTCGCCTCCCACATCGGGCTGCGGCTGCTGCTCGGCGGCTACCTGGGGCTGGCGCCGGAGAAGGTCACGCTGGTCCGCGAGGACTGCCCGTGCTGCGGCGGCCCGCACGGCCGGCCCGCCGTGGCGGGCGGCGCGCTGCACTTCTCGCTCTCGCACAGCGACGACATGGCGTACTTCGCCTTCGCCGGGGTGCCGGTGGGCGTCGACGTGGAGGCGATGCCGAGCGCGGGGGCGGTCGCCGACGTCCTCAGCGCGCTGCATCCCCAGGAGACGGCCGAGCTCACCGCCCTGTCGGCGGCGGACCGCCCGGCGGCGCTGGCCCGGGTGTGGTGCCGTAAGGAGGCCTACCTCAAGGCCACCGGTACGGGTGTGGCCCTCGGCCTGACCGACCCCTACGTCGGCGCGGCGCCCACGCCCGCGCCGGTCCCGGGCTGGACCCTGCGGGACCTCCCGGCACCGCCCCCGTACGCCGCCGCCCTCGCCGTGCGCGCCGCCTGACGGAGCCAGGGCCGTCCCGGCCCGCCCCGCTACCGCGGCCGCGCCTTCGGAGCCGATCGCCACGCCGCGTCGAATTCCCCACCCGTATGCGTCATGCCCGCATGGTCACACGCCGTCCGCGCCCTATCGTGACGCCCATGGACATCCGCCGCGCCCGTACCGCCGCCGAGCTCCGAGCCGCCGAGGGGCTCTTCGACGGCCCCGCCCGCGAGGAGTGGTCCGAGCGGTTCCTCGCCTCGCCGGGGCACGTGATGCTGATCGCCTACGTCGACGGCGTACCCGCCGGGATGGTCTCCGGCGTCGAGATGATCCACCCCGACAAGGGTGCCGAGATGTGCCTCTACGAGCTCTCCGTGGACGAGGGCTACCGGCGGCGCGGGATCGGCCGCGCCCTGACCGAGGCCCTCGCCGCCGAGGCCAGGACGCGCGGCTGCTACGGCATGTGGGTGGGCGCCGACTCCGACGACGAGGCCGCGCTGGCCACGTACGACGCGGCGGGCGCCGAGGACGAGGGCCTCTTCACGATGCGCGGCTGGCCCCTCGCCCCTTAGGTCGTGTCGTCAAAGTCCCTCCTGGCCGGTGGGGCCTAGGAGGTTTCCGTCGGCCCCTGTTCCGTGGACACCCGGCCGCCCCCTCCGGCGGCGTGTCGTGCGGCCACTCGGCGCACCCTCCGCGCGCCGCCGCCGCGCCTGCCAGAGCATCGGCGGCATGAACACCGCACTGACCGCACTCCTGCCCGCCGCCGCCCTGCTCGCGGCCACCGCCGCCTTCCCACCCCATACCGCCGACGCCTCCGCCGCCCCCTACGTCGTGGTCCTCAAGGACACCGTCCCCCGCGCCGCCACCCGCGCCCTGGCCGCCGAGGCGGCGGACTCCGGTGACGAGGTCGGGGCGGTCTACGACACCGCCCTCGACGGCTTCGCCGTCCGCACCACCGCGGCCCGCGCCGCCGCGCTCGCCGCCGATCCCCGGGTGGCCTCCGTGGAACCGGACGCGCGGTTCCACACCACCGGAGCACCGGGGGCCGCCGGGACCCAGCAGTCCGCGCCCTGGCCGCTCGACCGGATCGACCAGCCCGAGCTGCCGCTCGACGGCTCCTACTCGTACGCGACCACGGCGAAGGGCGTCACGGTCTACGTCGTCGACACCGGGATCAACACCCTCCACCAGGAGTTCGGCGGCCGCGCCCGCGCCGGTTACAACGCCCTGTTCTTCGAGAGCGCGGCCGACTGCAACGGCCACGGCACGCACGTCGCGGCAACCGTGGGAGGGGCGACGTACGGGGTCGCGAAGGAGGTGTCCCTCGTCGGGGTGAAGGTCGCCGACTGCCGTGGCAGGGGGCGCCTTTCGGACATGCTGCGCGGCCTCGACTGGATGGTGAGGGACGCGAGGAGGAGCGCCTCCACGGCGGCCGCCGGCCCGTTCGTCGCCAACATGAGCATGGGCGGCAGCCGCAGCTACGCCCTGGACGCGGCGGTCGTCCGGGCGGTCTCTGCCGGGATCACCTTCACCGTGGCCGCCGGGAACGCCGGCAAGGACGCCTGCGCCGGCTCGCCCTCGGGCGTCGCGCAGGCCCTCACGGTCGGCGCGACCGATGCCGCCGACCGGCGGCCGGCCTTCTCCAACTACGGCCGCTGTGTGGACATCTCGGCGCCCGGCGTGTCCGTCGTCTCGGCCTGGAAGGGGACCCCGACCGCCCTCGCACGGGCCTCCGGCACCTCCATGGCGGCCCCGCACGCGGCGGGCGTCGCCGCGCTGATCCTGGCGGACGGCAGGGCGCGTACGCCCGCCCAGGTCAACGAGGCCCTGGTACGGGGCGCCCTGCGGGACGGGATCACGGGCCTGCCCGCCGGAACCCCGAACCTGCTCCTGCGCACCCCGTCCGACCTCTGAACCGCCACCCGTCGGGCAGCCCGCTCACCGACCAGTCGGTATCCGATGTCCCATCAGACCAGTTCTGATGGGACATCAATGTCTGTGCGCTTCGGGCGAAAGCGAGCCATTGACTTCTCATCACCGCGACGCGTCAATGACGGCCATCCGCACCGGCTCGGCCTCCCCCACACAGCGGTGGGGGGAGGGGTTCGTCATGACGAAGGAGTCGCGACCCAGTGAGTACGAGAACGCTCAGACGGAAAGTGCTGGCCGGGACGGGCGCCCTTTCCCTGGCCTTGACGGGCGGCGTCGTGGCCCTGACCGGGACGGCGCAGGCCGCGATCAAGACCACTCCGGTCCCGGTCAAGTGTGTCGCTCCCGCGCCCCAGCCGGGCGCCGACGGCAACCAGGACTACACGGTCACGGTGCCGGACACCGCCAAGGCCGGCGACACCGTGCCGATCACCATCGACCCGGGCGAGACCCCGGTCGTCCCGATGTTCACCATCGACACGGTCAACACGATCAAGGCGAAGCTGCTCGTCGGCGGGGCCGCCCAGACGGTCACCAGCCCGGCCGTCCCGAGCCACCAGGAAGCCGGCAAGAAGGCCGACCCGCCCGCCTTCAGCGGGACGATCACCATCCCGGACGGCACCGAGGGCACCACCGTCCAGATCACGATCGACCAGGTGATCACGGACGCCGACCTGGGCGGCACGGTCTACACCACGACGTGTACACCGGCCCCCCGGCCCAGCGCGCCGGTCGGCGCGATCGCCGTCCAGGCCCTGCCCAAGGACCCGGTCACGACCAGGCTGACGCCCAACAGCGGGGCGGCCGGCACCGCCGTCGTCGTCACCGGCGCCAACTTCCCGGCGGGTCCCGTGACCTGCTCGGCCCTGCTCGGGGGCGTGGCGACCGGTGACACCGGCGCCGGAACGGCGGCCGCGTCGGGCGCCGCGAGCTGCGACATCACGGTCACGAAGAAGGCCGACGCCATCAGGATCGACGGCTCCGTCACCCCGTACAAGCCGTTCGTGTTCGTCGAGCAGCAGGCGGGGGTGCGGAACCCGGTGGACATCGAGGTGCTCCCCGGACCGCTGACCCTCGGTCCGAAGGACGGCCAGCCGGCCGTCAGCTTCGGCTCGGTGACCATCAACGGCAAGGCCCAGTCGGTGTCCGGCGCGTTCAACGCCGCCACCGTCCAGGACTTCCGCGGCGGCTCCCTCGGCTGGGACGTGACGGCGACCCGTACGCCGTTCCTCAACCCCGCGACCGGCCACTCGATGACGAAGGCGCAGATCGGCATCCAGCCGTCCTGCACCGTCACCAACCCGGACAGCCCGAGCACCTGCACCGCCGGCGCGCCCGGTGCGATCACGGACACCCCGATGAAGGTCGCCTCGCAGGCGGCCGGCGGTGAGGAGCTGACCGGCGGCGAGTTCGCCGTGGGCGGCGCGGCGATGCTCCAGCTGCCGCCGTTCATGTTCGCCGACACCTACCAGTCGATCGTGACCTTCTCGATCACCTGACCAGGCCCGGCCCGACGGTGGTGCGGCGCTCCGGCGCCGCACCACCTTTTCCCGCTGTACGCCGCGACTGGAGACCCCGCCCATGCGCCGCATCCGCACCCTTCTCGCCTCCTCCCTCTACGGGCCGCTCCTGCTGCTCCTACTGCTGCCCGCCGGTCCCGCCTCGGCCGCCGACAACGGCACCTGGGGGGTCTTCCCGACGCCCGCGGCCGGTGCTGCGATGAGCGATCGCGCGTACTTCTTCCATCAGGGCGCGGCCGGGAGCACCGTCGGTGACAGCGTGACGATCCTGAACACCTCCGACAAGGAGCTGACCTTCCAGGTCTTCGCCACCGACGCGGTGAACACCCCGTCGGGGGGCGCCTTCGCGCTGCTGCCCGCCGAGGCGCAGCCCAAGGACGTCGGCGCCTGGATCGCGCTGCCGCCGGAGACGGCGACCACCGTCACCGTCCCGCCCAAGGGCCGCAAGGACGTCCCCTTCACCGTGAAGGTCCCCGAGGACGCGGCTCCGGGGGACCACGTCGGCGGGATCGTCGCCCTGAACACGGCGGTGGAGGGCGTGCGGCAGGACGGCAAGGTCCAGGTCGGGGTGAAGCGCTCGGTGGGCGCGCGGATGTACTTCCGGGTGCCGGGGCCGGTGACGCCGGGGCTGAGCGTGGAGGACGTACGGGTCAGCCGGAGCGCTCCGCTGCTGCCCTGGGTGAAGGACGCCCACGCCACCATCACGTACACCCTGGTCAACCGGGGCAATGTGGTGGTCGAGCCCAGGGTGACGGTGTCCGCCGAGGGGCTGTTCGGGCGCGAGGTGCTGGACCGGCCGGCCCGGGAACCGAAGCCGGCCCTACTGCCCGGCCAGCGGATCGAACTGACCGAACCGTGGCAGGACGCACCCCAGTTGGACTGGGTCGACGTCAAGGTCTCGGCGGGCGCGGCCGCCCATCCGGACCTCCTCTCGCAGTCCGGTACGGACTTCCTCGCGGTCCCGTGGCCGGCGACGGGCGCCGCCCTGGTCCTGGCGGGGACCGCCCTCACCGTCTGGGCCCTGCACCGCCGCCGCGGGGCCACCCCGCCACAACCGGACCGAGCCCCGGACCTGGCCGGGGCCCGCTGAACCGGCCGGCCGGACAGCCGGAACCCCCGGCCGGTGAGGGGTGGCCGGGGGTTGCTGGGGGGTGGGGGTCAGTGGTTGCGGGGGAAGCCGAGGTCCACGCCCGCCGGGGCGTCGGCCGGGTCCGGCCAGCGGGTGGTGACGACCTTGCCGCGCGTGTAGAAGTGGATGCCGTCGTTGCCGTAGATGTGGTGGTCGCCGAAGAGCGAGTCCTTCCAGCCACCGAAGGAGTGGTAGCCGACCGGCACCGGGATCGGCACGTTGACGCCGACCATGCCGGCCTCGACCTCCAGCTGGAAGCGTCGGGCAGCGCCGCCGTCGCGGGTGAAGATCGCGGTGCCGTTGCCGAACGGCGAGGCGTTGATGAGGGCCAGGCCCTCCTCGTAGGTCTCGGCGCGCAGGACGCACAGCACCGGACCGAAGATCTCGTCGCGGTAGGCGTCGGAGTCGGTCTTCACGTGGTCGAGCAGCGACAGGCCGATCCAGTGGCCGCCCTCGTTGCCCTCCACCGTGTAGCCGGTGCCGTCCAGGACCACGTCGGCGCCCTGCGCGGCGGCGCCCTTGACGTACGAGGCGACCTTGTCGCGGTGGGCGGCCGTGATCAGAGGGCCCATCTCGGAGGTCGGGTCGTTGCCGGGTCCGATCTTGATCTTCTCGGCGCGCTCGCGGATCTTCTCGACGAGGGTGTCGGCGACGGCCCCGACGGCGACGACGGCGGAGATGGCCATGCAGCGCTCGCCCGCCGAGCCGTAGGCGGCGGAGACGGCCGCGTCCGCGGCGGCGTCGAGGTCGGCGTCCGGGAGCACCAGCATGTGGTTCTTGGCGCCGCCCAGTGCCTGGACGCGCTTGCCGTTGGCGGAGGCGGTGGTGTGGATGTGCCGGGCGATCGGGGTCGAGCCGACGAAGGAGACGGCCGCGATGTCGGGGTGGGCCAGCAGGGCGTCCACCGCCACCTTGTCGCCGTGGACGACGTTGAGCACGCCCGCCGGCAGACCGGCCTGGCTCGCCAGTTCGGCCAGCTTGTTGGAGGCCGACGGGTCCTTCTCGCTCGGCTTGAGGATGAAGGTGTTTCCGCAGGCCACGGCCAGCGGAAACATCCACATCGGCACCATCGCCGGGAAGTTGAAGGGGGTGATGCCCGCGACGACGCCGATCGGCTGGCGGATCGAGGCGACGTCCACCCGGTTGGAGACCGAGGTCGACAGCTCGCCCTTGAGCTGCGTGGTGATCCCGCAGGCCAGCTCGACGATCTCCAGGCCGCGCGCGACCTCGCCCAGCGCGTCCGAGTGCACCTTGCCGTGTTCGGCGGTGATCAGTGCGGCGATGTCGTCGCGGTGGGCGTCCAGCAGGGCGCGGTAGGCGAACAGCACCTTCGTACGGGCGGCCAGCGAGGACTGGCCCCAGGAGAGGAACGCCTCCTTGGCCACGCGTACCGCCGCGTCGACCTCGGCGGCGGAGGCGAGCGCCACCCGCGTCGTGACCTCGCCCGTCGCCGGGTCGGTGACCGGCCCGTAGTTGCCGGACGCGCCCTCGACGGTCTTGCCACCGATCCAGTGGTTGACGGTCTTCATACCTTGCTCCTTCACAGATGGCGACGTCGCTGCGCGGCTTGCCGGTCGTACTCTTCGCGGGCCGCCGCCGCGGACCCGCGGGTCGCGGTCTCGGCCACAGGAACATCCCACCACGCCTGCGCGGGGGGCGGGCCCGACACAGTGTCGGGTGTTCGGGTCTGTGCGTAGACACATGTGGGACGGTCCGCTTCACGCGCCTCGGCCAGGGCTTTTCGCAGGTCACCGATGGTGCGGGTGCGGATGACGGCCATCCCGAGGGAGGCGGCGTTCGCCGCGAGGTCCACCGGAAGGGGGTCGCCGTCGTACGCGCCGTCCGGCCCTCGGAAGCGGTACGCCGTACCGAAGCCCTCGCCGCCCACCGCCCGCGACAGGCCGCCGATGGAGGCGTAGCCGTGGTTGTCGAGGACGACCAGCTTGAGGGGGATGCCCTCCTGGACCGCGGTGACGATCTCGGTGGGGTTCATCAGGTACGTGCCGTCACCGACGAGCGCCCACACGGGGCGGCCGGGCGCGGCCAGGGCCGTGCCGATCGCGGCCGGGATCTCGTAGCCCATGCAGGAGTACCCGTACTCCACGTGGTACTGGTCGGCGGAGCGGGTGCGCCACAGCTTGTGCAGGTCCCCGGGGAGCGATCCGGCGGCGTTGATCAGGATGTCGGTGTCGTCGACGAGCCCGTCGAGCAGGCCGAGGACCTGGACCTGGGTGGGCTCGGCGTCCTCGTCGGGGGTGGCGTAGGCCTGGTCGACGCGGGCCTCCCAGTCCGCCTTCGCGGCCGTGTACTCCTGCTCGTACGCGGGGTCGACCCGGTATCCGCGCAGACCCGCCGCCAGCGAGCGCAGTCCGGCACGGGCGTCGGTGACCACGGGCAGGGCGGCCAGCTTGTGCGCGTCGAAGCCCGCGATGTTCAGGTTCACGAAACGGGCGTCCGGATTCTGGAAGAGGGTGGCCGACGCGGTGGTGAAGTCGGTGTAGCGGGTACCGACGCCCAGGACGAGATCGGCGGTACGGGCGAGATCGTTGGCGGTGGCCGTCCCGGTGTGTCCGACGCCGCCCACGTCCGCGGGGTGGTCGAACCGCAGCGAGCCCTTGCCCGCCTGGGTGGAGGCGACGGGGATGCCGGTCGTCTCCACCAGCGTCCGCAAGGCCCCGTGGCCGGCGCTGTGGCGCACTCCGCCCCCGGCGACGATCAGCGGACGCCGGGCCGCGCGCACCGCGGCGCAGGCGGCGGCCCACGCGTCGGGGTCCGGTTGTGGCGCGCTGATGTACCACACCCGCTCGGCGAAGAACTCCTCGGGCCAGTCGTACGCCTCCACCTGTACGTCCTGCGGCAGGGCCAGGGTGACGGCGCCGGTCTGCACGGGGTCGGTGAGCACCCGCATCGCCTGGAGGGCGGCCGGGATCAGGGCCTCGGGGCGGGTGACGCGGTCGAAGTAGCGGGAGACGGGCCGCAGGGTGTCGTTGACGGAGATGTCACCCGCGTAGGGCACTTCGAGCTGCTGGAGGACGGGATCGGCGGGCCGGGTGGCGAAGGTGTCCCCCGGGAGGAGGAGGACCGGGATGTGGTTGACCGTGGCGAGCGCGGCCCCGGTGACGAGGTTGGTCGCCCCCGGCCCGATGGAGGTGGTCACGGCGTGCGCCGAGAGCCGTCCGCTCTGCCGGGCGAACCCGACGGCGGCGTGCACCATGGCCTGCTCGTTGCGCCCCTGGAGGAACGGCATGGCCTCGGGGCCGCTCTCCAGCAGCGCCTGCCCGATCCCGGCGACGTTCCCGTGCCCGAAGATCCCCCAGGTCGCGGCGATCAGCCGGTGCCGGCGGCCGTCGCGCTCGGTGTACTGGCGGCCCAGGAACCGTACGAGGGCCTGGGCGACGGTGAGCCTCACTCATCCTCCGTGGGGTGGAACGGCAGGCGCGGGTCGATGTCCTGACCGGCCCAGGTCTCCCGGATCCAGCCGTGGTCGGGGTGGTCCCGGATCAGCCACTCCCGCGTACGGTCCGGTCCGGCCATCACGTTCAGGTAGTACATGTCGTGGCCGGGCGCCGCGATGGAAGGCCCGTGCCAGCCGTCCGGGATGAGGACCGTGTCGCCGGTCCGCACCTCGGTGAGGATGTCGGTCTTCCCCGCCGGGGAGGGGGTCACGCGCTGGTAGCCGAGGCCGGGGGTGTCGCCGTGCGGGGCGATCTCGAAGTAGTAGATCTCCTCCAGCCGGGATTCCTCGCCGGGGTGGTGCTCGTCGTGCTTGTGGGGCGGGTACGAGGACCAGTTCCCGCCGGGGGTGAGCACCTCGACGGCGATGAGCCGGTCGCAGGGGAAGGCGTCGGCGGAGGCGAAGTTGTTGACCTGGCGGGAGCACGGCCCGGCGCCGCGCAGCTCGACGGGGACACCGGAGGCCGGCCCGTACCGGGCCGGCAGCACCCGCTCGCACCGCGCCCCGACGAGCGCGAACCGCCCTCCGGCGGCGGAGGTGACGTCGGCCCGTGCGCCCCGGGGCAGGTACGCGAAGTCGCTGACCCCGTCGAACACCCGGGCCCGCCCCCGCAGTTCGAAGACCTGAGGGCCACCCCCGGCCTCCACCGAGGCATCATGCGGCTCTCCCTTTCCTCCCGCGGCCACAGGCCGCACGGCGCAGGCCGGGTCGTCCAGCTCCGCCGGAGGCGCGGAGCGGCGGGCGGAGCCCCCGTCTTCCGAACCCGCCGGCGCCGGATCTCGGGCGCGGTCCCGGCCGTCGGGCCCCGCCGCGGGCACCGGGGCGGGGGCAGGGCGGTCGTCCCGCCCGGCGGCAGCAGCCGATTCCGGGGCGGATCCCCGGTCGTCCGGCTGAGCGGCACCCTCGGCTTCCAGCCCTGACGGGGCTCCGGCGCCCGGGGTGCGGCCTCCCGTCTCCAGCCCTACCGGAGGCACGGAGTGCCAGGTGGACGCTCCGCCGCCGCTCCCCGCCGCGGCCACAGGCCGCGCGGCGCAGGCCGGGTCGTCCCGCCGCGCCGCCGACGCCGACTGCCGGGCAGCCGGATCGTCCCGGACCGCCGAAGCCCCGGAATCCCGGTCCCGCACCCGGTCGTTGGAGCCCGCCGCGGACGCCGCGGCCGGGGGTCGGCAGCGAACTTCGCAGGCGCCCGACAAGGGGAGCACGATCCATTCCGACTCCCCGCACAGGTGTGCGTACGTCTCCCCGGGGGCGAGGGCGAGCACGCGCAGACTCGTCCACTCCATCCCCGTCTCAGACTCCACCGGCACCGCCGAGCACCTCCTCCACCTCGTGTGCGAACGGCATCGCCGACGAGCACGCCAGCCGCGACGCCACGATCGCCCCGGCGGCGTTCGCGTACCGCAGCACCCGCTCCAGGTCCCAGCCGGCCAGCAGGCCGTGGCACAGCGCGCCCCCGAACGCGTCCCCGGCCCCCAGTCCGTTGACGACGGTGACCGGCACCGGCGGTACCTCCACCACGGCCCCGTCGCGGTGCGCGGCCAGCACGCCCAGCGGTCCGCGTTTGACGACGGCCAGTTCCACCCCGGCCGCGAGCAGCGCCCGGGCCGCCGCGTACGGGTCGCTCTCGCCGGTCGCGATCTCGCACTCCGCGGTGTTGCCGACGGCCACCGTCGCCAGTCCGAGGGCCCGTTCGTACCAGGGCCCCGGCGGTCCTTCCCACAGCGTCGGCCGCCAGTCCAGGTCGAAGACCGTGGTGCCGGACTTCGACCGGGCCTCCAGCGCGGCAAGGGTCGCGCTCCGGCTCGGTTCCGCGCTCAGCCCCGTACCGGTCATCCAGAAGACGCGGGCCGCCCGTACGGCCTCCCGGTCCACCTCGTCCGCCTCGATCTCCAGGTCGGGGGCCTTGGGAAGCCGGTAGAAGTACAGCGGGAAGTCGTCCGGCGGGAAGATCTCGCAGAAGGTGACGGGCGTCGGGTACCGCGCCACCTCGCCCACCCACCGGTCGTCGACGCCGAATCCCCGCAGCTCGGCCCGCAGGTACGCCCCGAAGGGGTCGGCCCCGGTCCGGGTGATCACCGCGGTCCGCCGCCCCAGCCGGGCGCCCGCGACGGCCACGTTCGCCGGCGAACCGCCGAGGAACTTGCCGAAGGTGTCCGCCTCGGCGAGTGGTACCCCGGTCTTCAGCGGGTAGAGATCCACCCCGATCCGCCCCATCGTGATCAGGTCGTACGCGGCACCCTCGTTCGCGCCGCCGCCGTACGCGGCGCCGCCCTCCGCAAACCCGTCCGCCTCGGTCACACCAGGCCCTCCTCCCACTCGTCCTCCCCGTACCCTCGAACCTCGCACCCTAAGGTGGCCGTCATGACGTCCTCCCCGCCCGCGTTGACCCGTATCCGCATCGGTTCGGCTCCGGACTCCTGGGGTGTCTGGTTCCCGGAGGACCCCCGGCAGACCCCCTGGGAGCGGTTCCTCGACGAGGTGTCCGACGCCGGGTACGAGTGGATCGAACTCGGCCCCTACGGCTATCTGCCCACCGATCCGGCCCGCCTCGCCGACGAGACCGCCAAGCGCGGCCTGCGGGTGTCCGCCGGCACGGTCTTCACCGGACTCCATCACGGGCCCGCCGTCTGGGAGCAGACCTGGGAGCACGTGTCGCGGATCGCGGCGCTCACGCAGGCGATGGGGGCGGACCGGCTCGTCGTCATCCCCTCCTTCTGGCGCGACGACAAGAGCGGCGTGGTGCTGGAGGACCCGGTCCTGACCCCCGCGCAATGGCACGAACTCGCCTCCCAGACCGACCGCCTGGGCAGGGAGGTCCTGGACCGGTTCGGGCTGCGGATCGCCGTCCATCCGCACGCGGACACCCACATCGACACCCCGCGCAACGTGGCCCGCATGCTGGACGCCACCGACCCCGCGCTGGTCTCCCTGTGCCTGGACACCGGGCACTACGCGTACTGCGGCGGGGACAGCGTCGAGGCGATCGAGACCTTCGGGGAGCGGATCGGCTACCTGCACCTCAAGCAGGTGGACCCGCGGATCCTGGCCGAAGTGATGGCGGAGCAGCTGCCCTTCGGCCCGGCCGTGGCGCGCGGGGTGATGTGCGAACCGCCGTCGGGCGTGCCCGCCATGGAGCCCGTACTGGCCGCGGCGCAGGCGCTCGGGGTGGACCTGTTCGCCATCGTGGAGCAGGACATGTACCCGTGCCCGCCGGATCGGCCGCTGCCCATCGCCCGCCGCACCCGCGCGTTCCTGCGCTCCTGCGGCGCCCGTTGACCCGTACGGCTCCCCGACCCGACTTCCCCGGAGGCAACAGCACATGAGCACGCTCGGCATCGCGGTCATCGGTACCGGGAAGATGGGCGCCGACCACGTCCGCCGCATCGGCGCCGCGGTCGGCGGGGCGCGGGTGGTGGCCGTGGCCGACCCGGACGGCGACCGGGTCAAGGAGATCGCCGCGGCGCTGGACGGCGTGGCCGGGTACACCGACCCGGCGGCCGCGATAGCCGCGCCCGGGGTGGACGCCGTCCTGATCGCCTCACCAGGGCCCGCCCACGAGGAAGCGATTCTGCACGCCCTGGAACGGGAGTTGCCGGTGCTCTGCGAGAAGCCGCTGACTCCGGATCCGCAGGGCGCCCTGCGGGTGCTGGAGGCGGAGCGGCGCCTCGGCCGGCGCCTGGTGCAGGTCGGGTTCATGCGGCGCCACGACGCCGAGTACGAGCGGCTCAAGGAGCTGCTCGACGCGGGCGGGATCGGCCGGCCGCTCTTCCTGCACTGCCGCCACCGCAACGCCTCCTCGCCGTCCTTCTTCACCAGCGACATGCTGATCAGCGATTCCGTGGTGCACGAGGTCGACGCCGCCCGCTGGCTGCTGGGCCAGGAGATCACGGCCGTAACCGTGCTGTCCCCGACGCCTTCCTCGGCCGCGCCCGAGGGACTGCGTGATCCGCGGCTGGTGCTGCTGGAGACCTCGGGCGGGGCGATCGTCGACGTGGAGATCTTCGTCAACTGCGGTTTCGGCTACCAGGTCCAGTGCGAGGCGGTCGGCGAATCCGGCACCGCCCGCATCGGCGACGGCCTCTCGATGGTCGTCCAGTCGGGCGGCCGGTGGGGCGGGGAGATCGCCCAGGACTTCACCACGCGGTTCGCCGACGCCTACGACCGCCAGGTGCGGCGCTGGGTGGCGGCGGCCGCGCGGGGCCGGGTGGACGGACCGGACGCGTGGGACGGCTACGCCGCAGCCGCCGTGTCCGAGGCGGGGCTCGCCGCCGCGCGCCGCGGCGTACGGACCGAGGTCCACCTGGTGGAGCGGCCGGACCTGTACCGCTGACCGGCCTCTCCACCCGGCGGCTCCTGTGTCACAGCTGTCACGGAAGTCTCCTTCGTGTCACACATATCCGCATGACGCGGGTTTTGGGTCACAGGCGGTCGACAAGCCCTCCCCTCCCTTCACCGAGCGTCGTTCTCCGGGCACAACCCGAGTGATCGTCACTGTCCGCGCACCGGCTCCCCCGACGGCCTCCCGGCCGCCCCCGCGGCGTGGACAAGGAGGTGTCGTGGATGAGCGACCGTCAGCTGTGGTCGTACAAGGAGATCGCCGCCCATATCCGGGTGCAGCCGGACACCGTGCGCTCCTACCGCAAGCACGGGCTGCTGCCGGCGCCCGACCACGTGGAGGGCGGCAAGCCGTACTGGTTCGCCGACACCATCCGGACCTGGGTGGCGCGCCGCCCCGGCAACCGGGGCCGCCGCGAGGACTGACCGGCCGCCGACGGCCCAGGGGCGGGGCTCACCCCCGACTCCGCCCTCCCGTCCACGCCCGGCGCGGGTGTTCGCATTTATACCCCCCAGGGGTATAATCTGTGAACAGAGCCCCCTGAAAGAGGAGAACGACATGACCGCCGAAACCGCCGTCACCGCCGTGTACAAGGTCACCGGCATGACCTGCGGGCACTGCGAGGGCGCCGTGACCGCCGAGCTCACCGCCCTGCCGGGCGTGACCTCGGTCAAGGCCGTCGCCGCCACCGGCGAGGTCACCGTGGTCTCCGCCGCCCCGCTGGCCGAGGCGGACGTACGCGCCGCCGTGGACGAGGCCGGGTACGAGCTCGCGGGCCAGGCGCAGGCATAAGCGCCACCTCTCTTCCGCACCACCCGCCGGGTCGTACCGGCCGGCTCACACCCGGCTCATACTGGTTCCGTACGACCCGGCCACCCCCCTGGAGCCGGGCATGAGCGGCACAGTGCGCGAGGGAACCATGGCGGAGGCTGACACGGCCGAGGTCGAGCTGACCATCGGCGGAATGACCTGCGCCTCCTGCGCGGCCCGCATCGAGAAGAAGCTGAACCGCATGGACGGGGTCAGCGCCACGGTGAACTACGCCACCGAGAAGGCGCGGGTCTCGTACGGCGGTGGGATCCAGGTCTCCGATCTGATCGCCACCGTGGTGAAGACCGGGTACACCGCCCAGAAGCCCCCGCCGCCGGCGCCCGAGCCGCAGGCCGAGCCGTCCGGGGCCGCCGCCCCGGCGGTGGGCGACGCGGAGCTGACGGCGCTCGGCCGACGGCTGCTCGTCTCCGCGGTCCTCGCGCTGCCCGTCGTCCTGCTCGCCATGGTCCCCGCCCTCCAGTTCGACAACTGGCAGTGGCTCTCCCTCACCCTCGCCGCCCCGGTCGTCGTGTGGGGCGCGCTGCCCTTCCACACGGCCGCCTGGACGAACGCCCGGCACGGCGCCGCCACCATGGACACCCTGGTCTCCATCGGCACCCTGGCCGCCTTCGCCTGGTCCCTGTGGGCACTGTTCTTCGGCCACGCGGGCATGCCCGGCATGCGGCACGGCTTCGACCTCTTCACGGTTCAGGGGGGCACGGTCTCCCGTACGGACGGCTCCTCCGCCATCTACCTGGAGGTGGCGGCGGGCGTCACCAGCTTCATCCTGCTCGGCCGGTACCTGGAGGCCCGCTCCAAGCGGAAGGCCGGCGCGGCCCTGAAGGCCCTGATGGAACTGGGCGCCAAGGACGTCGCCGTACGGCGGGGCGGCGCCGAGGTCCGGATCCCGGTGAGCGCGCTCGCGGTCGGCGACCGGTTCGTCGTCCGCCCCGGTGAGAAGATCGCCACCGACGGCACGGTCGTCGAGGGCGCCTCCGCCGTGGACGCCTCCATGCTGACCGGTGAATCGCTGCCGGTCGACGTCGCCGTCGGCGACCGCGTCACCGGCGCCACCGTCAACGCCTCCGGCCGCATCGTCGTGGAGGCCACCCGGATCGGGGCCGACACCCAGCTCGCCCGCATGGCCCGGCTGGTCGAGGAAGCGCAGAACGGCAAGGCCGAGGTGCAGCGCCTCGCCGACCGGATCTCCGGCGTCTTCGTCCCCGTCGTCCTCGTCCTGGCGCTCGGCACCTGGACCACCTGGCTGCTGATCACCGACGACCCGACCGCCGCCTTCACCGCCGCCGTGGCCGTCCTGATCATCGCCTGCCCCTGCGCCCTTGGCCTGGCCACCCCGACCGCGCTGATGGTCGGCACCGGCCGGGGCGCGCAGCTCGGCATCCTGATCAAAGGTCCGGAGGTGCTGGAGTCCACCCGCCGCGTGGACACCGTCGTCCTGGACAAGACCGGAACCGTCACCACCGGGCGGATGACCCTGTCGGGCGTGCACCTCGCCGAGGGCGTCGACGAGAAGGAGCTGCTGCGGCTGGCGGGCTCGCTGGAGCACGCCTCCGAGCACCCGATCGCCCGCGCGATCGCCACCGGCGCCGCCGAGCGCGCGGGCGACCTCCCGGCCGCGGAGGACTTCCACAACCTCTCCGGGCTGGGCGTCCAGGGCGTGGTCGACGGTCACTCCGTACTCGTGGGCCGCGAGCGGCTGCTGGCCGACCGGGCGATCACCCTGCCCCCGGCCCTCACCGAGGCCAAGGCCGCCGCCGAGGCCGCGGGCAGCACCGCCGTCCTGGTGGCCTGGGACGGCGAGGCGCGGGGGGTCCTGACCGTGGCCGACGCCGTCAAGGAGACCAGCGCCGAGGCGGTCTCACGGCTGCGGGCGCTCGGCCTGACCCCGGTGCTGCTGACCGGCGACAACCGGGCCGTGGCCGAGACGGTGGCCCGCGCGGTGGGCATCGACGAGGTGATCTCCGAGGTGCTCCCGCAGGACAAGGTGGACGTCGTACGCCGCCTCCAGACCCAGGGCCGTACGGTCGCCATGGTGGGCGACGGGGTCAACGACGCGGCGGCGCTCGCCCAGGCCGACCTGGGCCTGGCCATGGGCACCGGCACCGACGCGGCCATCGAGGCGGGCGACCTGACCCTCGTACGGGGCGACCTGCGGGTGGCGGCGGACGCGATCCGGCTCTCACGCCGGACCCTCGCCACCATCAAGGGAAACCTGTTCTGGGCCTTCGGCTACAACGTGGCGGCCCTGCCGCTGGCGGCCGCCGGCCTGCTCAATCCGATGATCGCGGGAGCCGCGATGGCCTTCTCCTCGGTCTTCGTGGTGACCAACAGCCTGCGGCTGCGCTCGTTCCGCTAGTGGGTCTCCTCCGCCATCTCTCCACACGTCCTTCACAGGAGACGCAGATCACAGCGATGGCAACGTAACCATCCGGGGTCGTCATGGGTCTAATGAGGGCGATGCCAGAAACGTCTTGGGGGACGTTTCACGGAGGTCCTGGGGGACATCCGACAGGCATCGGCCGGCCGGGACGCGTGCCCGCGGGAGCCTTGAGCGGCCCTCCCGACCCGAACGGGTACCGGCAGACACCGACGCCCCGGCTCGGGTCCCGTGGGGGGAATCCGTTCCGGGGAAAGGAAAGCGCCCCGACCGTCGACCCGTGGGGGGATCGGCGGCGGGGCGCTTTTCGTACACCGCTTGCCGTATGCGTGACGCCGCTGCTCGGCGCGGCTGCTCGGCGCGGCTGAGGGCCTCGGGTCAGCGGGCCTCTACCGGTACGAAGTCGCGCAGGACCTCGCCGGTGTAGATCTGCCGCGGGCGGCCGATGCGGGAGCCGGGCTCCTTGATCATCTCGTGCCACTGGGCGATCCAGCCGGGAAGCCGGCCGAGCGCGAAGAGCACGGTGAACATCTCGGTCGGGAAGCCCATGGCCCGGTAGATCAGACCGGTGTAGAAGTCCACGTTCGGGTAGAGGTTGCGCTCGACGAAGTACGAGTCGGCCAGCGCGTGCTCTTCCAGCTTGAGCGCGATGTCGAGCAGCTCGTCGCTCTTGCCGAGCGCCGAGAGGACGTCGTGGGCCGCCGCCTTGATGATCTTCGCCCGGGGGTCGAAGCTCTTGTAGACGCGGTGCCCGAAGCCCATGAGGCGGACGCCGTCTTCCTTGTTCTTCACCTTGCGGATGAAGGCGTCGACATCGCCGCCGTCGTTCTTGATGCCTTCCAGCATCTCGAGGACGGACTGGTTGGCGCCACCGTGCAGCGGACCCCAGAGGGCGGAGATCCCGGCGGAGATCGAGGCGAACATGTTCGCCTGCGAGGAGCCGACCAGACGCACGGTGGAGGTCGAGCAGTTCTGCTCGTGGTCCGCGTGCAGGATCAGCAGCTTGTCGAGCGCGGCGACCACGACCGGGTCCAGGTCGTACTCCTGGGCCGGCACGGAGAAGGTCATGCGCAGGAAGTTCTCGACGTAGCCGAGGTCGTTGCGCGGGTAGACCACCGGGTGGCCGACCGACTTCTTGTACGCGTAGGCCGCGATCGTCGGCAGCTTGGCCAGGAGTCGGATCGTCGAGAGGTTCCGCTGCTTCTCGTCGAACGGGTTGTGGCTGTCCTGGTAGAACGTCGACAGCGCGCTGACCACCGAGGACAGCATCGCCATCGGGTGCGCGTCACGCGGGAAGCCGTCGTAGAACCGCTTGACGTCCTCGTGCAGCAGCGTGTGCTGGGTGATCTCGTTGCGGAACGACGCGAGCTGGTCGACGGTCGGCAGCTCCCCGTTGATCAGCAGGTAGGCGACCTCGATGAAGGTCGAGCGCTCCGCCAGCTGCTCGATCGGGTAGCCGCGGTAACGCAGGATTCCCTGCTCGCCGTCGAGGTACGTAATGGCGGACTTATAGGCGGCGGTGTTCCCGTAGCCGCTGTCCAGAGTGACGAGCCCGGTCTGGGCCCTCAGCTTCGCGATGTCGAAGCCCTGGTCACCGACAGTGCTTTCGACCACCGGGTAGGTGTATTCACCGTCCGCGTACCGGAGTACTACAGAGTTGTCGCTCACGTCATCCCTCACCGACGTAGTGCCTCTTCTTCGAGGTGCCCTGACTGCCTCTACCTTCCCCCATTTGGCGCAGGAGAGTGCACTCGGGGTCGGCCTTTGGTCTATTTGACGGCACTGAGTGCCGTCAAGCTGCTCATCCTGCCCGCTCCGCACCGGAGCCGGAACCCCAAATGATCGATCATCTAGGTGATGTTTCCCACCGGTATGCGTCCGGACAGCCGCGCGGCGACCGCCGTGTACCTCCTGCCTGCGGAAACCGTACGCACCGCTTGGCCGAGGGCCTTGCGGGACCCGACGAGGACGACCAGTTTCTTCGCCCTGGTCACCGCCGTATAGAGCAGATTGCGCTGGAGCATCATCCAAGCCCCCGTGGTGACCGGGATCACCACGGCCGGGTATTCACTCCCCTGGGACCGGTGGATGGTGACGGCGTAGGCGTGGGCGAGCTCGTCCAGCTCGGAGAACTCGTACGCCACTTCCTCGTCCTCCTCCGTACGGATGGTCAGGCGCTGTTCGTCCGGATCGATACCGGTGACCACGCCGACCGTGCCGTTGAAGACACCGTTGGCCCCCTTCTCGTAGTTGTTCCGGATCTGGGTCACCTTGTCGCCCACCCGGAAGACCCGGCCGCCGAACCGCTTCTCGGGGAGGTCCGGCCGGGCCGGGGTGATCGCCTGCTGGAGCAGCCCGTTGAGGTTGCCCGCGCCGGCCGGGCCGCGGTGCATGGGTGCGAGGACCTGGATGTCCCGGCGGGGGTCCAGTCCGAATCGGGCCGGAATGCGACGGGCGGCCACGTCCACGGCGAGGAGCCCGGCCGCTTCGGTGTCCTCCTCGGGGAAGAGGAAGAAGTCCGGCAGGCCGTCGGTGATGGGCAGGACACCGGTGTTGATGCGGTGGGCGTTGGTGACGACGCCCGACTGCTGGGCCTGCCGGAAGATCCGGGTCAGCCGGACCGCGGGCACCGGGCCGTCCTCGGCCAGCAGGTCCCGCAGCACCTCCCCCGCGCCGACCGACGGAAGCTGGTCCACATCGCCGACCAGCAGCAGGTGTGCCCCCGGGGCGACGGCCTTGACCAGTTTGTTGGCGAGCAGCAGGTCGAGCATCGAGGCCTCGTCGACCACGACCAGGTCCGCGTCCAGCGGCCGGTCCCGGTCGTACGCCGCGTCCCCGCCGGGCTTCAGCTCCAGCAGCCGGTGCACGGTCGAGGCCTCGGCCCCGGTCAGCTCGGAGAGCCGTTTCGCCGCGCGGCCGGTGGGGGCGGCGAGGACCACCTTGGCCTTCTTGGCACGGGCCAGCTCCACGATGGAGCGCACGGTGAAGGACTTCCCGCAGCCGGGCCCGCCGGTGAGGACGGCGACCCGCCGGGTAAGGGCGAGGCGCACCGCGTCCCGCTGCTCGGGGGCGAGGGCGGCCCCGGTGCGCCCGGCCAGCCAGCCGAGGGCCTTCTCCCAGTCCACGTCCTGGAAGCCGGGCATCCGGTCCTCCTCGGCGTGCAGCAGCCGGCGGACCTGGCCGACCAGCGACAGTTCGGCCCGGTGGAAGGGGACCAGGAAGACCGCGGTGAGCGGCGGGCCGCCCTGCGGGTCGGGCACGGACTCCCGTACGACTCCCTCCGGATCGGCGGCGAGCTCGGCGAGGCATTCGATGACCAGCCCGGTGTCCACCTGGAGCAGCTTGACCCCGTCGGAGATGAGCCGCTCCTCGGGCAGGAAGCAGTGGCCCTGGTCGGTGGACTGGGACAGGGCGTACTGGAGCCCGGCCTTGACCCGCTCGGGACTGTCGTGCGGGATCCCGACGGCCTGGGCGATCCGGTCGGCGGTGAGGAAGCCGATGCCCCACACGTCGGCGGCGAGCCGGTACGGCTGGTTCCTCACCACCGAGATGGACGCGTCGCCGTACTTCTTGTAGATGCGCACGGCGATGGAGGTGGAGACGCCGACGCCCTGGAGGAAGACCATGACCTCTTTGATGGCCTTCTGCTCCTCCCAGGCGGCGCCGATCAGCTTCGTCCGCTTGGGGCCGAGGCCGGGGACCTCGACGAGCCGTTTCGGCTCGGTCTCGATGACGTCGAGGGTGTCGGTGCCGAAGTGGTCCACGATCCGCTCGGCGATCTTCGGGCCGATGCCCTTGATGAGCCCGGAGCCGAGGTAGCGGCGGATGCCCTGGATGGTGGCGGGGAGGATGGTGGAGTAGTTCTCCACGCTGAACTGCTTGCCGTACTGGGGGTGCGAGCCCCAACGGCCCTCCATGCGCAGGGATTCACCGGGCTGCGCGCCCAGGAGCGATCCGACGACGGTCAGCAGGTCGCCGCCGCCCCGGCCGGTGTCGACCCGGGCGACCGTGTAGCCGCTCTCCTCGTTGGCGTAGGTGATGCGCTCCAGCACGCCCTCGAGGACCGCCAGTTGCACCGCCCCGTTGGTTGTCATGCCACGACGCTACCGCCCGCCGCCGACAGCCCACCGCCGCCTGTGGACAAAGGGGGCCCGTGGACGAACGAAAGGGGGTCCGGCCTCACGGCCGGACCCCCTCACGGTTACCCCTCCCTCGTCGGACTTCCCGATCCCCCCGGATCCCCACCCGGAAGTGCCGACGCACCGTACGACCCACGATCGGCGCGCAGGGTTGCACCGGGATCCGGAGCTTTACCTACCTGTTATCCGAGACCGACCCGAGGTGCCGTCAAATCGGCACACAAGTAGCGTTTCCGCCATGAGCGAATCTTCATTCGAGACGGACGTGCTCGCCGAGCTCGGCGACGACAAGCTGACCGAGATCGCCGGACTGCTCGGCACCGACGTCGACGGCGCCCGCGACACCGTCGCGCAGACCGTCAGCCGGGTCGTCGAGCTGCTCATCCCGGCGGTGCTGGCCGTCTTCGCCAAGCGCGCCGCCTCCGGCAAGGGCGGCGCGGGCACGCCGACGGCCGGCCCGGGGACGGGTCCGGCGAGGGGCACCGGCCCGGAGGGCGGCGGCCTCGGGGACCTGCTGGGCCAGATCCTCGGCGGCGGCAAGAAGTAACCGTTCCTGTGGGAGTTGGCCATGGTTGGCCGCATCGCCGAAAACCAGACGTTTCCGCCTGGTTGCCCCGCGAACGGTCTTCGGGGGCACAGGGGCCGGTATCGAGCTCGGCGTATCGCGTCTTCTCCGCTTGCTGCGGTTGCGACGGAGGCCCCACTTGGCCAACAGTGCCCAACGGCGCAACGAACGGTTACCAACCGGTACGGCGCAGGGCGGAGCCGGGAGGTACGAGCCGTGCCCCGGCGCCGCCGCGCGCGCTATCCTCGGGCGCCATGAAGACCTCGGGCGGACAGGTGCGGCTGCGGGATCCGGAGCCCGGTGAGCTGGGCTGGATCGTTCAGCGGCACGGCGCGCTCTACGCGGCCGAGTACGGCTGGAACCAGGAGTTCGAGGGCCTGGTGGCCCGGGTCGTCGCGGACTTCGCCGAGGATCACGATCCCCACCTGGAGCGGGTCTGGATCGCCGAGTCCGCCGGCCGCCCGGTCGGGTCGGTGATGTGCGTACGCGAGGACGGCGCGCCGGGTACCGCGCGGCTGAGACTGCTCCTGGTGGAGCCCGAGGCGCGCGGCCACGGCGTCGGCGAGCTGCTGGTGGACACCGTCGTCGCCTTCGCCCGCTCGGTGGGCTACCGCGAACTGGTGCTGTGGACCAACGACGTACTGACCTCGGCCCGGTCCCTCTACCAGCGCGCCGGATTCACCCTGGTCGCCGAGCAGTCGCACCGCTCGTACGGCGTCACGCTCACGGGGCAGGACTGGCGGCTGCCGCTGCGGGAGCATTCCCCGCGCTGACCCGTTCGCTCCAACTGCGCGGGCGCGCGGGGGCCAGCGAGGTCAGCCCCACCCCGCCCACCAGCAGGAGCGCCGCCAGCCAGCGCAGTGCGGAGATCCCCTCGCCGAGCAGCAGCGCGGCCGAGGACATCCCGAAGACCGGCACCAGCAGCGAGAACGGCGCCACCGACGAGGCCGGGTAGCGGCGCAGCAGGTACCCCCAGGCGCCGAAGCCGAAGACGGTGGACACCCAGGCGACGTACGCGATGACGCCCACGGCGGACCAGTCCAGGGCGCGCAGCGCGGCCAGGTCCCGCTCGGGCCCCTCCAGCAGCAGCGAGAGCGCGAACAGCGGCAGTACGGGGACCGTGCACACCCAGACCATGAAGTTCAGGGCGTCGGGCGGGGACGCCCTGCGGGTCAGCACGTTGGACACGCCCCAGCAGGCGGCGGCCGCGACGACCAGGACGAAGCCCGTCACCGGCCCGGAGACGCCCTGGTCCACGGCCGCGACCGCGATCCCGGCGAGCGCCACGCCCATGCCCAGCAGCCGCACCGGGCCGGGCCGTTCGCGCAGCACGACGGTGGCGAGGACGGCGGTGAAGACGGCCTGGATCTGGAGCACGAGGGAGGACAGCCCGGCCGGCATCCCGGCGGCCATGCCGGTGAAGAGCAGGCCGAACTTGGCGATGCCTAGGGCGATTCCGACGCCGAGGATCCACTTCCAGGCCACCTTGGGGCGGCCGACGAAGAACACGGCGGGCAGGGCCGCGACGAGGAAGCGCAGGGCGGACAGGAGCAGCGGCGGGAAGTGGTCGAGGCCGATCTCGATGACGACGAAGTTGAAGCCCCAGACGGCGGCGACCAGGACGGCGAGTGCGGTGTGTACGGGACGCATGGTGTGAGCATCGACGCCCGGACCATGTAGCACCAGCGCGAATCTCTTCCTGGTTGGATGAAGCATTGCTTACGAATGGGTCGGCGGTGCGCCTACGATGGGCGCATGCTCGACCTGTCCCGGCTGCGCGCCCTGCACGCCGTCTCCGTCCACGGCTCGGTGGCGGGCGCCGCGGCTGCCCTCGGCTACACCCCTTCCGCCGTCTCGCAGCAGATCGCCAAGCTGGAGCGGGAGACCCGCACCACGCTGCTGGAGCGGCGCGGGCGCGGGGTGGCGCTCACCGAGGAGGCGCTCCATCTGGCCGACACCGCACAGGAGTTGCTGGCGATCGTGGAGCGCGCCGAGACGACGCTGGAGGAGCGGCGCGGGCAGCCGAGCGGGCTGCTGACGGTGGCCGCCTTCGCCTCGGCGGCGCGGGGGCTCCTGCCGGGGGTGCTCGCCGATCTGGCTCACCGTCATCCGGCGCTGGACGTACGCCTGACAGAGGTGGACCCCCATCTCTCGGTGGACCTGGTGGCCCGGGGCGTCACCGATCTGGCGGTGGCCCACGACTGGGACATCGCCCCGCTGCCCGCCCCCGAGGGCGTGGAACAGGCGGTGATCGGGGACGACCGGTGCGATCTGGTCGTCCCGGCCGGGCATCCCTTCACGACCCGGCGCCTGGTGCGGCGCGCGGATCTCGGGGGCCAGCGGTGGGTGTGCCAGCCGCCGGGCCGGGTCTGCCACGACTGGCTGGTGCGAACCCTGCGCATGGCCGGGTTCGAGCCCGACATCGCGCACGTGGCCGAGGAGAACCACACCATCGTCGCCCTGGTCGCCGCCGGGCTCGGGGTCGCCGTGGTGCCCCGGCTGGGCACGGGTGCGCTGCCGCCGGGTGCGGTGGCCGTCCCCCTCGAACCAGGCCCCGTACGCCGGTTGTACGCCCTGTGGCGGACGGGAGCGGCCCGCCGGCCCGCGATCACCGAGGCCGTCCGGACACTCCAGGAGCACTGGGCCTGCGCAGCCCCTGGGTAGCCCCCCAAATGGCTCCACTTCCGGGGGCCTCCCGAGTGTCCGTCACTCTGAGGCCGTATCCCGGCAGTAGGGTCGGCGCGTGCCGTACCAAGCGTCTCTGACTGGCGTAGCGATCCCGCAGGATTCACGCACGGCAAAATGCCGGACATGCGCCAATCGTCTTCGTGCCCTGGTGCCGACCAATTTACCGGTGGCCCGTGTGAGCACGTCCCTCCGGACGCTGGCTGGCCCAGCCTGCACGGCTATAAGGCCGAGGAGGGTGCCCGACGTCGCCTGGGCGCCGGGCGTGCACACACACTGTGTCACGACATCGCTACGGATCGCCAGTTGAAGCGGCAAGCCTCCCGTCGGACCCTGCTCGCCGCGGTCGCCATGGCCGCCGCCACGGCCGCCGGAGCCTTCACCTCCGCCATGGGCCCCGACCCGGCGCCCGACGGCTCGCGCTCCGGCGACCGACCGCCCCGCCAGGGCCCCGGTCGCCACCCGGACCGGGCGCGGCTGCGCGCCCTGGTGGCCGGGATGAGCCTGGCCGAGAAGGTCGGGCAGCTCTTCGTCTCCCGGGCCTACGGGCATTCGGCGACCGACCCCGATCCGGCGGACGCCGAGAAGAACCTGGCGCTGTTCGGGGTGCGCACCGCCGCCGAGCTGGTCTCCCGCTACCACCTCGGCGGGATCATCTACTTCGCATGGGCGCACAACACCCGCACCCCGCACCAGATCGCCGACCTCTCGGGCGGTCTCCAGCGGGCCGCCCTGACCTCCGGACCCCGCATCCCGCTGCTGCTCTCCACCGACCAGGAGCACGGCGCCGTCGCCCGCATCGGCAAGCCCGCGACCCTGCTCCCCGGGGCGATGGCGCTCGGTGCGCAGCACGCCGCGACCGGCTCCACCGCCGACGCCCGCCGGGCCGCGCGCATCGCGGGGGCCGAACTGGCCGCCCTGGGCATCCGGCAGGACTACGCGCCGGTGGCCGACGTCAACGTGAATCCCGCCAATCCGGTGATCGGCGTACGCTCCTTCGGCTCCGACCCTCGCGCGGTGGCGGCCCTGGTCGCCGCCCAGGTCCGCGGCTACCAGGGCGCCGGGGTGGCCGCCGCCGCCAAGCACTTCCCCGGACACGGGGACACCGAGACCGACAGCCACGTCGGGCTGCCGGTGATGCGGCACACCCGCGCCGTCTGGGAGGAACTGGACGAGCCACCCTTCCGGGCGGCGGTGGAGGCCGGCGTGGACGCCGTCATGACGGCGCACATCGTCTTCCCCGCGCTCGATCCTTCGGGGGATCCGGCGACCCTCTCCCGGCCGATCGTCACCGGCATCCTGCGCGAACGCCTCGGCTTCCGGGGGGTGGTGGTCACCGACGCGCTCGACATGGCCGGGGTCCGCCAGAAGTACGGGGACGACCGGGTCCCGGTCCTGGCGCTCAAGGCAGGTTGCGACCAGCTGCTGAACCCGCCGGACCTGAGACTCGCGCACCGCAGCGTGCTGGCGGCCGTCGAGGCGGGCGAGCTGACGGAGCAGCGGATCGAGGAGTCTGTGCTGCGCATCCTGGAACTCAAGTCCCGCCGGGGCCTGTTCGCCGAGGCGGGCACCTCCGCCGAACGGGTCGACACGACGGTCGGCATCCCGGAACACCTGGCCGCCGCCGACGAGATCGCGGCCGCCACGACGACCCTGCTGGCCAACCCCGGCGGGCTGCTGCCGCTGGACGCCACGGCCGGGCCCCGGCTGCTGGTCACCGGGACCGACCCGGTGTCCCCCACGGGTACCACGGGACCCCCTACGACGGTCCTGGCGCGGGAGCTGAGCGCTCTGGGCTGCCGGGCGTCGGCCCTGCCGCCGGGGAGAGCCGTGGCGGGCGCTCCGGGGCACGCGGCGGTGCTCGTGTGCACGTACAACGTCCCGGAAGGGGAGAGTCCGCAGCGCACGCTGGTGGCGGAGCTGATCGCGACGGGGGTGCCGGTGGTCCTGGTCGCGATCCGCAACCCGTACGACCCGGCGCGGCTGCCGACCTGCGCGGCGGAGCTGGCGACGTACTCCTGGACGGATGTCGAGATGCGGGCGGCGGCCCGGGTGATCACCGGCGCCCGGCGGCCTGTCGGCCGCCTCCCGGTCCCGGTCCCGGGCCGCTACCTGCGGGGCCACGGGCTGTCGTACCAGCCCGTGGCCCCGTAGAACTCCTGGAAGGAACGGCTGCGGCTACGGTCGCAGCTGCGGCTCGCGCTCCAGGTCCTGCTGGTCGAGCTGCGCGTCCGGGGAGGCCAGCGGCGTCGCCCGGCCCGCGTCGGCGAGCGCGTCGGCGGGTGCCACCCCGGCCCACTGCAGGATCTTCGCGGTGGCCAGGGCCTTCTCGCCCTCCTGGAGCTTGGCGACGTTGGCCCCGTGGTTGGCGCCCGGCGCGATCATCACGTAGCTGTCGCGCGCCCCGTACCCGAGGCGGAACGGTTCAGCGCCCCACGGGTCGTTCTGCCCGTTCACGAACAGCATCTGGTTCGCGTTGTTGCGCACCCAGTTGTCCACGTCCGCCATGGCCCCCGGCTGGAAGGTCATGGGGATGTCGCGCGGCACGAAGTCGCGCGGCGGCTGGTAGCCGTAGCGGCTCAGGTTGCCCAGGTGCGGCTGCTTGATGTCGGGCGAACCGAGCTGCGTACCCGCCTGGTAGTAGTACGGCGTGTACGTCTGAAGACCCTGGTCGGAGTAGGCCGAGAAGCCGGAGATCGCGTCGATCGTGTCCCAGATCTCCTGGTCGCTCGCGGTCGCGGCCGTCGGGATGGCGGCGCAGTCGGCGAGCAGGCTGTACTGCCAGAAGGCCCACACGTAGTCGAGCACGACGGCCTCGAAGGCCTTGTCGAGGTTGCCGACGGTGGTGAAGGTCCAGCCGTTCTCGGCGGCGGCCGCCGCGTACTTGGCCTCCAGCGGCTCACGGCGCACCAGCGCCTCGCGCTGCACGGCGTTCAGCTTGTCGCGGCACTCCTTGGTGCCGACCTTGGCGAAGAACCGGTCGTAGGCCGAGTCCTCCTTGTTGACGACGTCGTTGGGCGCCACGTAGGCGACGACACCGTCCATGTCACGCGGGTAGAAGCGCTCGTAGTACGTCGCCGTCATCCCGCCCTTGCTGCCGCCCGTGGAGATCCAGTTCTTGCTGTAGATCTTCTTGAGGGCGGTGAAGATGCGGTGCTGGTCGCTGGCGGCCTGCCAGATGTCGAGCTTCGCCCAGTTGGCCGGGTCGGGCCGGGAGGGCGTGAAGAAGCGGTACTCCATCGACACCTGGTTGCCGTCGACTATGGTCGTCGGCTCGCTGCGGCGCGGGTTGGTGTTGACGTTGTAGCCCGAGGTGAAGAACACCGTGGGCCGGGAGACGTCCTTGTGCAGCAGGGTCATGCGCTGCTTGAAGGTGCCCTTCCACGGCTGCCGGTGGTCGACCGGCTGCTCGTAGTTCAGTACGAAGAAGCGGTACCCCGGGTACGGCTTCTCCTCGATCAGGCTCATCCCCGGAATGCCGAGGATCTGGTCCTTGATGTCCGTGGCGGCGGTCGGCCCCGCGGCGGTGGCCGCTTGTGCCGTGGCGCCGGCCGCGCCCATGGTGCCGATCAGCACCACGAGCGACAGCAGCCATCCGAGCGTCTTGCGCATTCACCCTCCCCTTGAGTTCACTGTGGTCGCCGTGAACCTAGCTGGGTGAACACACGTCTGAACAGACCTAGTTGGGACGCACCGTCAGCACAGGATCCAGCCGGAATCGACCGATCCGGCCGCCACTTCGCCCCTTACATACACACATCGACTGATCACACCGACGACGACGGGGCCCGTATAGCGGGTGAATTGCCCCGCATCGCGTACGGGAACTCCGCCACGCGCCTGGACGCTCAGCGCCATCCGGCGGCGCTCCCCCGGCTCCCGGGCGACCGTCACCGCACAGACCTGGGTGCGCCCCTTGTAGACGCGCACCTCCCCCTCCGCGAACGGCAGCGTCCTGACCAGCGCGCCCGCGCAGCCGCCGGTCGCGGCCTGGGCGGGCGCCGCCAGCAGTCCCCCGACCCCCAGCGAGAGCGCCGCCCCGAACACCCCCAGCGACACGGCCCACCGCCGGCCGCTCCCCTTCCACCCCTGCAACACCCTGACCCCCCGATCGGTCGTACGTAACACGTACGCCCGTACGACGCGCGGGCCGCCCGGATGGTTGCACGCCGCCCATCGGGGTCAGAGGGCCGCCGACGCGGCGTGGTCGAAGACCGCCTCCCTCGGCCGCAAAGCGGTGGCGTCGGCCACCGATTGGAGGTGGGTGGTGCGTACGGCGGGCTGGTTGGCCTCTCCGAAGATTCCGCCGGTGGCGCCCGTACCGCCGTTGTACGGCAGGACCGGCAGACAGCCGATGTGGGAGTCGTTGACCTTCAGCATGCCTCCGTTGACGACCTCGTCGCAGAAGCGGTCGATGATCTGCCGGTCCTGGGCCCACAGGGAGTTCCGCAGCCCGTAGCGGTTGGCGTTCAGGAAGCCGACGACCTCACCGAACGAGACCGGCGCCTCGGGGACCACCACGCACAGCAGGGGGAAGAAGGTCTCCTCACGGAACGCGCGCAACCGGGCAGCCGCGGCCAGCCCGTCCACCCGGACGACGGCCGGACGGATGAACGGCCCGGCGCCGTCCGGTACGTCGTCCACGTCCACCAGCTCTCCGCCGCACAGCAGTTCGCCGCCGGCCGCCAGCACCTCACCAAGGAACTCACCGAACTCCGCCCGCTTCACCACGGGGCTCAGCACGGTGGCCGGGTCCTCCGGCGGCCCGGGCCGGATGCCGCACACCTGCTCCGCCAGTTCCTTCAGCAGCCGCTCGGCCACGTCCGGGTGGACGATCGCGTACTTCGGGGTCATGCAGATCTGCCCGGATCCGTAGAACCGCTCGCACAGGGCCCGCGCCGCCTGCTCGGTCTCGGCGTCGTGCCAGACCACCACGCCGTCGTTTCCGGACAGTTCGAGGACGGGCTTCTTGCCCGCGTTCACGCACTCCCGCTCCAGCTTGAGGCCCTGCTCGGAGCCGCCGAAGAAGACGATGTCGTCGCAGTCGGGGCTGTCCAGCCACTGGCGCATCACGGCGCGGGCGTGCGTCGAGATGACGTTCAGGGTGCCGGGCGGGGCACCGAGACCGTCCAGGAGCGGAGCCACGATCTCCCGGTAGACGAAGCTGACGCCCAGGGGGGCGGAGGGCGGCGCGTTGACGATCAGGCTGTTGCCCGCCGCCAGCGTCAGAGCGCCGTAGAACGAGTTGGAGGTCGGAGCGTTGCGCGGCGGACTCAGGCAGACCACCCCGTCCGCCTTGCGCACCAGCCGGATCCGCCGGCCGGCCGACGTCCGCTCCGGCTGCCGCAGCTGAGCGGCGAAATCGGCGACGGAATCCGGGTGGAAGGTACTGGCCACGGAAGCCAGCTCCCAGGCGGCCAGCCGCAGGGGATGACCCTCCGCCACCAGCAGGCCGGTCAGCTCCTCGCGCCGCTCGGTGACGGCCCGGTAAATGCCGTGCAGCAGGTCCAGGCGGTCGGCGAGGGGTACCCGGGCCCAGCCGGGCTGGGCCGCGCGGGCGGCGGCCAGGGCGCGCAGCCCCTGCTCCGGGGTGGACATGGCGACGCGGCCGGCGAGGAGGCGGTCGTCGTACGGAAGGTCCTCGCCGCGCTCCAGTCGCGCCTTGAGGGCGAGGACCTCGTACGGCTCACGGAGGAGTTGACCCACCCGGGGCCAGTAGACCCAACGGGTGCCGGACTCTTCGGCGCCGGCCACCCATACCTCGTAAGAGTGCATCCACAACTTCCTAGCGGGAGAACGGGAGTTCCAAGTCAGCCAGGAGATTACGGTAGGTCATCACACGTCTTCACAGGGTAGTCGCGAAAGGCACTTGAAATGACGAACGACCTGCTCGACCGCAAGCTTGAGCGCGCCTTCACCCACCTCGACGCGGACGGCAGCGGTGTCATCGACGCGGACGACATCATCGCGCTCGGAGCCCGGCTCCTGTCGGCGCTCTCCGAGCCCGCCACGTCTCCCAAGGCGACCCAGGTGATGGCGGGGCTCGTCGACTTCTGGCAGGACCTGTTCACCGAGCTGGACATCGACCGGGACGGCAAGGTCACCCCCGAGGAGTACAAGCAGGGCATGACGCGGCTGTACTCGCAGGGCGGGCCCGCCTACGACCGGTCGTTCCGGCCGATGGCGAAGGCGATCCTGACGGTCGTCGACACCAACGGCGACGGGCGCGTCAGCCCCGAGGAGTTCCACAAGGCGCAGCTCGCCTTCGACACCAAGCTGGAGCCGGCCGCTGCGGAGGCGCTCTTCGCGCGGGTCGACAAGAACCACGACGGGTACCTGTCGCTGGACGAACTCCTCGACGCCGTACGCGAGTACTACACCGGTGACGACGAGGACGCCCCCGGCAACCTGCTCTTCGGCGAACTCTGACCCGCAGGGCCGTGGCCTGGGACCCGCCTAGGCCACGGCCCGCTCGTCCTCCCCGACGAAGGTCCGCCACAGCTCGGCGTACCGTCCGCCGCGCGCCAGGAGTTCGGCGTGCGTGCCGTCCTCCACGACCTGGCCGCGGTCCATGACCACGACGCGGTCGGCGCGGGCGGCGGTGGTCAGCCGGTGCGCCACGACCAGCGTGGTGCGCTTGCCCGCGAGCCGGTCGGTGGCGTGGTTGACCTGCGCCTCGGTGGCCAGGTCGAGTGCGGCGGTGGCCTCGTCGAGCAGCAGCACGTCCGGATCGACCAGCTCGGCGCGGGCCAGCGCGATCAGCTGGCGCTGCCCGGCCGAGAGGTTGCGGCCGCGCTCCGCGACGCCGGCCAGGTAGCCGCCGTCGAGGGTGGCGATCATGTCGTGGGCGCCGACCGCGCGGGCCGCCGCCTCCACCTCGGCGTCGCTCGCCTCGGGCCGCCCGTAGGCGATGGCGTCGCGGACCGTCCCCTGGAAGAGGTACGGCTCCTGGGGGACGACTCCCAGCCGGTGGCGGTACGCCGCCAGGTCGAGCTCCCGCAGGTCGGCGCCGTCGGCGGTGACCCGGCCGGAGGTCGGATCGTAGAACCGGGCCACCATCTTGACCAGCGTGGACTTTCCGGCCCCGGTCTCGCCGACGAAGGCGACGGTCTGGCCGGCGGGGATCCGCAGGCTGATTCCGGCCAGCGCCTCACCCTTCTCGCCGCGCTCCTCGGCGGTTCCGTACTGGAACCGCACGTCCTCGAAGGCGATCTCGCCGCGCAGCTGCTCCACCTCGCGGGGCCGCTCCGGCCTCGGGGTGGTGGTGGGCTCGCGCAGCAGGTCCTGGATCCGGCCGAGGGAGACGGTGGCCTGCTGGTAGCCGTCGAAGACCTGGGAGAGCTGCTGGACCGGCGCGAAGAACAGGTCGATGTAGAGCAGGTACGCCACCAGCGCGCCGGTGGTGAGGGTGCCGGCCCCCACCCGGCCCGCGCCGACGATCAGCACGGCCGCCGCCGCGCCCGAGGCCAGCAGCTGGACGAAGGGGAAGTAGACGGATATCAGCCACTGGCCGCGCACCCGGGCCTCGCGGTACGAGGCGCTGCGCTCGGCGAACCGGGCGGCGCCGGTGTGCTCACGGCGGAAGGCCTGGACGATGCGGAGTCCGGAGACGGACTCCTGGAGGTCGGCGTTGACCAGGCTGACCCGGTCGCGGGCGAGCTCGTAGGCGGCGACCGACTTGCGGCGGAAGACGATCGTGCCGATCACCAGCACCGGGAGGGTGGCGAAGACGATCAGCGCGAGCTGGAGGTCCAGCACGAGCAGGGCGATCAGGATCCCGAAGAAGGTGAAGACGGAGACGACGGCGGTGACCAGTCCGGTCTGCAGGAAGCTGGAGAGGGAGTCCACGTCCGTGGTCATCCGGGTCATGATCTTCCCGGTCAGCTCGCGCTCGTAGTAGTCGAGACCGAGGCGCTGGAGCTGGGCGAAGATCTTGACGCGCAGCGCGTACAGCACGCGCTCGCCGGTGCGTCCGGTCATCCGGATCTCGGCGAACTGGGCGGCCCACTGAGCGAGGACCACCATCAGCGCAAGGCCCGAGGCCGCCCAGACGGCGCCGAGGGCGGCCTGTTCGACACCCTGGTCGATGCCGTGCCGGATCAGGATGGGCAGGAGCAGCCCGGAGCCCGCGTCGAGGGCGACGAGGGCGAGGCTGATGGCCAGTGGCGCCCAGAAACCGCTGAGCAGCCGGCGCAGGCCGTAGCTCTCCTCGGCGGACGCGGCACGGGTCTCGTCCACGTCGGGTTCGTCGTCGGCGGGCGGCAGCGCGGCCACCTGCGCGAGCAGTTCGGGGGTGGCGGGCGTCCCGGCGACGGCCCCGGCCATGGAGTGCCCGGGGCCGGGCGCGCCCGAGGCGGCGGCGCCGGCCACGGCGGGGGCGGAGGCGGAGCCCTTGCCGTCCTCCTGGCGCCGCCAGAGCTCGGGAGTGACCCCGTCGCTGACCCGGCGCTTGGCGCTCACCTGCTCGGAGTCGATCTCTGCTTCCAGCTCCAGGTCGCGCTCGATGTCCCGCTCGACGTCCCGCTCGAACTCGGCCATCGCCGGTGCGTCGGGCGTACGCGGCGAGGCGGCCCCGAGGGCGTCGGGGTCCGTCAGCAGCCTGCGGTACAGGGCGGAGCGGCGCTCGAGCTCCTCGTGCGTTCCGATGTCGGCGAGCCGGCCCCGATCGAGTACGGCGATCCGGTCGGCGAGCGCGAGGGTGGAGCGGCGGTGGGCGATGAGGAGGGTGGTGCGGCCGGCCATGACGGCCCGCAGCGCCTCGTGGATCTCGTGCTCGACGCGTGCGTCCACGGCGGAGGTGGCGTCGTCGAGGAGCAGCAGCCGGGGGTCGGTGAGGATGGCGCGGGCGAGGGCGATGCGCTGGCGCTGGCCGCCGGAGAGGGTGAGCCCCTGTTCGCCGACCTTGGTGTCGTACCCGGCGGGGAGGGCTGCGATGAACCCCTCGGCCTGGGCGGCGCGGGCGGCGGCGCGGATCTCCTCCTCGCCGGCGTCGGGGCGCCCGTAGGCGATGTTCGCGCGGATGGTGTCGGAGAAGAGGAAGGAGTCCTCGGGCACGAGCCCGATGGCGTCGCGCAGGGAGTCGTACGTCAGCTCGCGCACGTCGTACCCGCCGACGCGGACGGTGCCGTGGTCGGCGTCGTAGAAGCGCGGGACGAGGAGGGAGACCGTGGACTTGCCGCTGCCGGAGGAGCCGACGAGGGCGATGGTCTCGCCCTCGGCGATGGAGAGGGAGAACCCGTCGAGGACGGGCCGCTCGGGGTCGTAGCCGAAGCGGACGTCCTCGAACCCGATGGTGGCGGGCGCGTCGGCGGGCAGTTCGTGCGTGCCCTCCTGGATCACCGGCTCGGTGTCGATCAGCTCGAAGACCCGCTCGACGCCGGCGCGGGCCTGCTGGCCGACGGTGAGCACCATCGCCAGCATGCGGACGGGGCCGACGAGCTGGGCGAGGTAGGTGGAGAAGGCGACGAAGGTACCGAGGGTGACCTGCCCCTTGGTCGCCATCCAGCCGCCGAGGGCCAGCATGGCGACCTGCCCGAGGGCCGGGACCGCCTGGAGGGCGGGGGTGTAGCGGGAGTTGAGCCGGATGCTCCGCATCCGCCCGGCGAACAGCCGGCGCCCGGCGGCGCGCAGCTTGCCGGTCTCCTGCTCCTCCTGCCCGAAGCCCTTGACGACGCGGACGCCGGTCACGGCCCCGTCGACGACGCCCGCGACGGCGCCGGCCTGGCTCTGCGCGTACCAGGTGGCGGGGAAGAGCTTCTTGCGGCTGCGCTTGGCGATGAACCACAGGGCGGGGGCCATCAGCAGCGCGACGAGCGTCAGCAGCGGCGACAGCCACAGCATGATCCCGAGGGATATCCCGAAGAGCAGGAAGTTCCCGATGGTCATCGGGAGCATGAAGAGCAGGCCCTGGATCAACTGGAGGTCACTGGTGGCCCGCCCGACCACCTGACCGGTGGACAGCTCGTCCTGCCGGCGCCCGTCGAGGCGGGCGATGCTCGCGAACATGTCGGTGCGCAGGTCGTGCTGGACGTCGAGGGCGAGCCGGCCGCCGTAGTACCTGCGTATGTACGTCAGTACGTACACGAGCAGGGCGGCGGCTATGAGCATCCCCGCCCAGGGAGCCATGTCCTTGGACTTCTCCCCGATGACGTCGTCGATGATCACCTTGGTGACCAGCGGCACGACCGCCATCACGGCCATGCCGGCCAGAGAGGACCCGAGCGCGAGCAGCACGTTGCGCCTGTACCGCCAGGTATAGGCGGCGAGCCGCCTGCCCCAGCCCTGTTTCTCCCCAGCCGCCGTCTCTGCCGCCGTCACGTGATGCCTCCCCGTTGGTCCTGCCCTGCCGCCTCCCCCAACGCGCCGACCGGCGGATTTCATCCCGCCGCCACAATCGAACAGCCTTACGCGGTACCTGGCGCTGCCACCCACTTCGTCGGCTGACCGGTGGTACGGGCGATGGTCTCGAAGTCGGTGTCGTAGTGGAGCAGGGTCAGCCCCGAGAGCTCGGCGGTCGCCGCGACGAGGAGATCGACCGGACCTGCGCTGCGGTGCTCTCCACGGTCAGTGAGCAACCGCTGCACGGAGCGGGCCCGGACATAGACGCTGTCCGGCATGGGGGTCCGGTTGAAGAGCCTCTCCAGGAGCTCTTCCTTCTTCAGACGATCAGCGAGAGAGCGGGCGGAGAAGAGGATCTCCAGTTCCGTCACCTCGCAGATGCCGACGACGCCCTCGGCCAAGTGGTCACTCCAGGACTTGCCGACATCCGCGTTCGTCATGATGCGGGCCACTGCGGACGTGTCGATCAAATAGGTCAGCGGGCTCATCGGCGGTAGTTGGCCTTGTCCAGGAGAATGCCGAAGTCGCCGCGCTTACCCATTTCCATGAGCTCTTCGAGAGCCTCAAGCCTCCGCCGACGGCGCGCGACCTCACGCAGGGCGGCGTTGACGGTGTCCTTCTTCGACTTCGTGCCCAGTATTGACGCCGCTTCGGCCAGGGCGTCGTCGTCGACTTCCACGTAGAGGTTGGACATCACATATATCTCCTAGGCTGACTTCATATGAAGCATATTGCCGAAGGGGGAGGACCACAGCGTTACGGGGCGTCGAACTCGTACTCCAGGACGTACGCGGAGGCGTCGAGGACCATCTCGTTGACCTCGACCACCCTGCCCTCGGCCGCGAAGGCGGTACGGACGATCGGCACGACCGGTGTCCCGGCAGCCAGCCCGAGCACACCGCCGACGGCCTCGGGCGCGGCCTCTTCGGCGACGCCCAGCAATTCGACGAGGGGTTACCGGTCCTCGGTGCCGGCAGTCAGGTCTTCACTCACACGAGGGATTCCTTCTAGTTCCCGGCCGCCATACACTGAAGCATCTATACGTTCCGATGCATGGACGAGCCATTCGACATCGAGATCGAGCCGGAGGTCCGGCTTTGGCTGATGAACCTCTCCGACGCTGACTACCTGGTCGCCGAGCACGTGGTGGGGCTGCTCCTGGGCAGCCCGACGACGCTTGGTGAACCGTATTCAAGGCACCTTGGCGACGGGGTGCGGGAGCTCCGATTCAACCTCGGCCGCGATCACACCGCCGTACGCATCTCGTACTGGCTCGCCCCCTGCCGACGAATTGTGTTGCTGACCGTCTTCCGGAAGACGAGACAGCGCGAGGATCGCGAGGTGGCCCGAGCCGTACTCGCCAAGCAACACTGCAAGGCCGAGCACGGGCCGGCAACGGATATCTACATGCGTGACATGAAGGACGGAGTCTCGTAATGGTCAGCCACGCACGATGGAAGCTCACCCGGGACAAGGCAATCGCCGAGGGGTTCTCCGAGAGCCCGGAGACCGTCAGGCGTCGCGAGGAGATCCGGCTCGCGTTCGAGCTGGGGCAGGCCGTGTACGACCGGCGGAGCCAGCTCGGGATCTCGCAGACCGAACTCGCGCGGCGGGCCGGGATGACGCAGCCGCAGGTGTCCAAGCTGGAGCTGGGCGGGACCGTACCGACCGTGCCACTGCTGGCGCGGCTCGCGCGGGCCATGGAGTCCGAGCTGAACCTCAAGCTCGTCGGTGAGACGTCCCTCGTCGTCTTTACCGCACAGGAACACGAAGCTGCCTGACCGCCCTTGGCTAGGAGGCGTCGAACTCGTACTCCAGGACGTACGCGGAGGCGTCGAGGACCATCTCGTTGACCTCGACCACCCTGCCCTCGGCCGCGAAGGCGGTACGGACGATCAGCACGACGGGAGTCCCGGCGGCCAACCCGAGCCGCGCGGCCTCGTCGGGAGTCGGCATCCGCGAGCGGACCTCCTCCCGGAACCGGACGGGCCCGACGCCCAGCTCGGCGAGCCGGGCGTAGATCCCGCCCGGGCCGCTGTCGGGCTCCGCGATGGGCGTGCCGGCCACGAGCGCGGCGTCGAGGTACGAGGTGGCCACCATGACCGGCTCCCCGTCGAGCAGGAACCTCCGGCGGCGCACGCAGGCGGGTGCGTCTGCCGCCAGCCCCAGCAGCGTGGAGACGGGGCCGGGCGCGGCCTCCTCCGCGACGCCGAGGAACTCGACCTCGGGGTCGTGCCCCTTCCCGTCCGCGCCCCAGATGGACCCACCGCTTCCCCACACCTCGACGGACAGCCTCTGGATCCCGCGCCGCCGGATACCGACCCGGAACTCCCGTACGAAGACCCCGGCGCCCTTTCGGGCTTCGGCCAGCCCTTCGGACTGGAGCACGCCCAGCGCCTGCCGGGCGGTCATCCGCGCGACCTCGTAGGTGCGCATGAGGTCGCTCTCGCCCGGCAGCCGGTCGCCGGGCCCGTACTCACCCGCCGCGATGGCGTCCTTCAGCTCGGCAGCCATCCGCTGGTACTTGGGCTGCCGTCGCGCAACGTTCTTCGACATCCGGTCCTCCCCGATCATCACCGACCAGCCTAGGGGTCTCGGCGGGGCCATGTCCGACCAACGCATGCCGACATCGAACATATCTAGATACCTCTTGACGGTCACTCAGAGTCGCGCTTCACTTACGGGAGGTATCTAGATAGGTGAGGCCCCATGACCATGCCCTCTGCCGATGAGATCTTCTTGCTGCTCCCCGCAGCCTCCACGCCCCGGGACGGGCCCGTGCACTGCTGCGCGAGCAGCTCGCCGAGTGGGAGGTGAACGAAGACCAGGCCGACACAGCCGAGCTGCTGCTCTCCGAGTTGGTCACCAACGCCGTCCGGCACGCACGCGCCCCGCAGGGGCGGGACATCGGGATCCGGATCGCCCGTTACGACGAGGTACTGCGGGTGGAGGTCGCCGACGCCGGCCCCGCCGTCAAGCTCACGCCACTGGTCGTGGCGGAGTGGGACGAGCGGGGCCGGGGGCTCGCGATCGTGGCGGCCTTGGCCGAGCGGTGGGGCTGCTGCCCTCGCCGGCACGGCATCGGCAAGGCGGTCTGGGCCGAAGTACCCGTCAGGGGGTAGGGCGCGGCTTCACCACGGGGGGCTTCTCCAGCGGCTTGTTCTCGCAGCCGAGGGCCTCCGTGACGCGACGGGCCATGAGGTAGGTGAGGGTCATACGCCGGGCTTTGGTCGCCTGGTCCACGTCCGGCCGGGACGGGCTGAACCTGTACGTGGTGTCCGCTGTGAGCCACACCTTCTGCGACTGCGCCCCGAGCTCACCGGGCAGGTCGCACGGGACGAGCAGCGTCGAGCTGCTGCTTCGCGCTACACCGCGCGCACCGTTCAATTCGTAGGACACGTCGTTGGGGAAAGAGGGCAGTTCGGAGGTCCGAAGAAACCACCCGGCCAGGAAGGTCACACCGGAGTCACCCTGCTCTCCACCCACGCTGTATCCGCATGCGTTCGTGTAGAACATGTCCCTCTTGGGCATGTTCGGCAGCGCGCGCTCCATCTTGTCCACCAAGACGCTCGTGCTGCCGTAGGCCTTCGTCGCGAAGTCCTCTTTCCCGAGGACCTCGCGCACCAGCGATTCCTCCTCCGAGGACGGACTGATCCCGCAGGGGTCCGCGGACTTCGACGCGGAATCGTCCGAGGTGCACGATGCCAGGGTCACTACGCAGAGGAGCGCGAGCGCCGACCCTGCAAAAGCCTTCCGCACGTCAGGGCCGAAGGTGCGCACGGGCAGCCTCCCGCCCGCTCGTGTAGGCCACGCCCGCTGCGTTCTGAGCGTGTTCGGCCTCCGGGTCGCCGCCGTCCGACTGCCGCTGGTCCCTCCATGCGTCGAACAGCTTGTTGGTCCCGTCCATGCCCGCCGAGTAGTTATCGCTGGACTCCTTCTTGCTCAGTTCCTCGGCCGCGTCCTTGACACCCTCGACCCAGTCGTACTTGGCCGCGTCCATCAGCGAGCCACCTACCGTGCCCACCACCGGGATCTCGCCGATGAGCCCGTTCACGCTCGCGGCCGTGTACTCGGCCGTACCCTCGGCCCACTTGACCTTGTCGTCTTCCTTGTCCTTGTAGACGTCGGCGCCGATTCCGTTGAGGGCCCCGGATGCCGCTCCGATGTCGTGCGCACGGTTGTCCCAGTCGATACTGGCCTCGTGCGGAGATCCGGCCTTGTACGGCACGGCAGTCGCGAGCTGTTCCGCCGAATAGGCCCGCTCCGCCTGGACCATCAGGCCGTAGGACGGGCCGTCGTCCGCGATGCCGCGCATCACACGGATCAGACTGCCCTGTCCGACCGCGATCTGGGCCTTGTCACCCGAACCGTAGATGGAGTCGCTGCCAGCGTGACCGCCCAGATCGGTGTTCTTACCGCCGAGGATCTCGTGGGTGTCGGCCACGTAGTCCACCAGGGCCCTCGCCATCGGCTCGCGCAGGCCCTCCAGGTCCTCCTTGAACTTGTCGCCCTTCATGTCGCCGTCGAGCAGCTGGATCGCCTCGTGCATCACGCGCGCCTGGCCCTCGGTGTGGGGTCCCGGCGGGCCCAGCTTCTCGCCGTCCACGAGGCCCGTGGCCGCCGCCTGGATGGCCGCGCCCAGGCCTGCCGTCTTGTCGCCCTTTACGTCGATCGGCTGGCCGACGCCCGCCGAGAAGTAGGGGTCGGGCATATCCCGGTCGTCGAGCATGTACTTCAGGTGCTCGTTCTTGTTGCCGGGCGCCTCGGGGTCGAGGAAGTACGTCGCCGAGTCCGGGTCCTTGGCCATGATGCCCAGCAGGCCGTCCAGCGGATCGGAGACCAGGTTCGGGCGCTGGGAGTCCCAGGCGTGGTCGTACATGTGCGGCTTCGACTTCTCGGCCGCGATCATGCCGTCGCCGATGTCGTTGAGGAACTGCTTGCCGTAGCCGTCACCGTTAGACATGAGGGTGACCAGCGCCTGGTAGCCGTGCGTCGGCCGCAGGCCCTTGGCGACGAGCTCCGGTCCCTGTTCCTTGAGCCCGTTGACGAAGGGCTTGTAGGCGTAGCTGTCCGGGTCCTTGGTGCCCGAGGCGATCGTCCCCGCGAGGCCGGAGTTGATCGACTCGTAGAGCTTCTTGTCGGCGGCCGACACACCGCGGTCGTTGGACGCGAGGTTCATCTGGTCCGCCAGCAGCAGGGTGTCCTTCGCGCCCAGCGAGTTCAGGTACGCCTCGCTGAAGTGCTTGTCCGTGGAGTTCTGCTTGAGGAGGTCGTTGTAGTGCGCCAGCTCCTCCGGGGAGGCCTTGCCCGAACGGATCTTGTGGGTGAGGGCCAGCGCCTCCACGGCCTCGACATCGTTGACCGGCTTGGAGTTGAAGCCGAACATCGAGGTGCCGTCCGCCCCCGAGGCGTTCAACAGGGCCGTTTTGACGTCCGCGTCGAACTCCGTGACGGCCTTCACCGTGTCCGCGATCCGCTGCGTCCAGGAGCGCTCGACCTCCGGGAGGTCGGGATCGTGCCGCGCCGCGTTCGCCGTGGCCGCGTCGGCCTTGCTGAAGTCGTAGCTCGCGATGCCGGCGTCCGAGACCTTCATACCGGCCTTGACGGCGTCAGCGACGGCGGACGTGACCCGGCCCTTCAGCTCCGTGAACCGGGCGAAGGCGTCACGGAGCAGCGACTCCATGGCCAGCGCCTCCGTCTGGGCCGCGTCGAACTCGTTGCGGGTGATGGTGGAGTTGGTGGCGGACACGTTCGCGCTGCTGCCCAGCCAGCCGTTGCCCGTGGAGACGCTCTGGACTTCCTTCTCGTACACGTCCTCAAGCGTCTTGAACTGCGTCGCCATGGACTTCCAGCCCTCGGCGGCCGTGGTGAGCGCGGACAGGTCCGTGGTCATGACCTCGTGGTAATTCGGCACGTCTCCCCGCTCCCCTAAAGTCCCGCGACCCTGGACTGCACCGGCTGGAAGCTCTGGCCCGTCAGCTGGTCGTTTCCGGTGAACAGGTTCGAGGCCCCGCGCAGGGCCGTCTTCTCCGAGTTCAGCCGTCCCATCAGGCGTTTCACCTGGTCGTCCCAGTGCGTGTGCGCCTTCGTCAGACCGGCCGCCGTCTCCCAGCCGCTGAAGGCCTTGACGGCGTTCTTGGTGGGTTCGTCGGCCGCGTCCGCGGCCTTCGTCGTGCCGGGCTGCAGGACGTTCTCGATGGTGTTGGCCGCCTTCTTCTTCGCCGGCGGGGCCGTCGCCAGAACTCCCTGCCCGCCTCCCTGATCGGCGGGCAACTGGTTCAGTCGCATCTGCGGCGACGGGGTTCCGGCCGTGGCCTGCTTCTGCTGGGCCCATTCCTGCTCGAACGACACTGCTCCCCCTCGGACTCCACCCCGGACCTGATCACAGCCACCCTAACGAGCCACGTTCCTGTCCCTAAACGTGCGTTGGGGCGAACATGTGAAGGTTGGCCGCGAGTACCAGCACGGAGGGGCCCGGCTCGGCCAGGGACTTGGCGAGGTCCTCGCGGAGGGTGGCCGGGGTCGTGCGGGTCGCCGGGACCGCGAAGGATTCCGCCAGGGCGACGAAGTCCGGGCCGGTGAGGTCCGTACCCGTCGCGCAGCCGTACTCGCGCAGGATGCCGTAGCCCCCGTCGTCCACGATCAGCCAGGTGACGTCGAGGTCGTGCTGCTTCGCGGTGGCCAGCTCGGCGATCGAGTACATCGCGCCGCCGTCGCCGGAGACGGCCAGCACCGGGGTGCCCGGCTCCGCGACGCAGGCGCCCAGCGCCGCCGGGAAGGCGTAGCCGAGGCCGCCCGCGCCCTGGGCCGAGTGCATGGTGTTCGGGTGCTTCGCGTCGAAGGCGGACCAGGCCCAGTAGCCGAGGATCGTCATGTCCCAGAAGGACGGCGAGCGGGGCGGCAGGGCCTGGCGGATCGAGGTCAGGAGCTGCTGCTCCAGGGAAACGTCCTGGGACGACAGGCGGCCCGCGATCTCCGACAGGACCATCCGGACCCGCTCCGCCGCGTTCGCGTCCTCGCGCGCGGACACCGTTTCGAGGAGGGCCTGGAGGGCGAGGCGGGCGTCCGCGTGGATGCCCAGTCCCGCGTGGTTCGACTCCAGCTTGCCGAGGTCGGCCTCGATCTGGATGACCCGGCCCTCGGGGAAGAAGGTGTGGTAATTCGAGGACAGCTCGCCCAGGCCGGAGCCGACGACCAGCACGACGTCGGCGTCCTCCAGGAAGTCCGTCATGTGACGGTCCTCCAGCCAGGACTGGAGGGACAGCGGGTGCGTCCAGGGGAAGGCACCCTTGCCCCCGAAGGTGGTGACCACCGGGGCGTTGAGGCGCTCCGCCAGCTGCTTCAGCTTGCCCGCCGCGTCCGAGCGGATGACCCCGCCGCCCGCGATGACCACCGGGCGGGCGGCGTTCTCCAGCCAGTGGGCGGCGAGGGCGGTCAGTTCCGGGCGCGGCGCGAGTTCGTGCGGGGTCGCGTCCACACCCGTGACCTGGGGGATCAGGGTTTCGGCCCGCAGGACGTCCTCCGGGATCTCCACCCACACCGGGCCGTGCGGTGCCGTGAGGGCCGACTCCCAGGCCTCGGCCACGACCGACGGGATCTGGGAGGGCGTACGGGCCACGTGGACCGACTTCACCACGTCCCGGAAGGACGCCGACTGGTCCCGCAGCTCGTGCAGGTACCCGCGCCGTCCCCCGCCCAGGCCCGCGACCGGCACCTGGGAGGAGATGGCCAGGACCGGCGCCGAGGCCGCCGCCGCTTCCGCCAGGGCCGGCAGCGCCATCAGCGCGCCCGGCCCGGTGGACAGGAGCAGCGGGACCGCCTCGCCCGTGATCCGGCCGTACGCGTCCGCCGCGAAGCCCGCGTTGTTCTCCGTACGCAGGCCCACGAACCGCAGGTCCGAGCGGCCCACCGCGTCGAACAGCCCCAGTGCGTGCTGGCCCGGCAGCCCGAAGACGGTGGTCGCGCCGAGCGAACGCAGCGTCTCCACGACCAGGTCCCCGCCCGTCCGGCCCGGCGGCGGCGCCAGGGCAGCGGCCGTCTGGGCCTCGGTGGGACGGAGTACCAGGTCGTGGTCGTGCGTCACGCGCTCAGTTGCCCTTCGGGTTCGCCCTCGCCGCCGAGATCTGGCGGCTCATGATCGTGGTCAGCTCGTACGCGGTGTGCGACGCCGCGACCGAGGTGATCTCCGCGTGATCGTACGCCGGGGCCACCTCCACCACGTCGGCGGAAACGAGGTTGCAGGACGACAGCCCCCGGATGATCTCCAGCAGCTCGCGGGAGGTCATGCCGCCCGCCTCCGGCGTGCCGGTGCCGGGCGCGTGCGCCGGGTCCAGTACGTCGATGTCGATCGAGATGTAGAGGGGACGGTCACCGATGCGCTGGCGCAGCTGGTCGGCCACCTCGTCGGCGCCACGGCGGTAGACGTCCGCCGAGGTGACGATGCCGAAGCCCATCTTGGCGTCGTCGTCCAGGTCCTGCTTGCCGTACAGCGGGCCGCGCGTACCGACGTGCGACAGCGCCTCGGTGTCGAGGATGCCCTCCTCGACGGCACGGCGGAAGGGAGTGCCGTGCGTGTACTCGGCGCCGAAGTAGGTGTCCCAGGTGTCCAGGTGCGCGTCGAAGTGGAGCAGCGCGACCGGGCCGTGCTTCTTCGCCACCGAGCGCAGCAGCGGCAGGGCGATGGTGTGGTCGCCGCCGAGGGTCATCAGGCGGGACCCGGCACCGAGCAGCTCGTCCGCCGCGGCCTCGACCGTCTCGACGGCCTCGTTGATGTTGAAGGGGTTCACGGCGATGTCGCCGGCGTCCGCGACCTGCGCGAGGGCGAAGGGGGAGGCGTCCTGGGCCGGGTTGTACGGGCGCAGCAGGCGCGAGGCCTCGCGGATGGCGTTGCCGCCGAAGCGGGCGCCGGGGCGGTACGAGACGCCGGAGTCGAAGGGGACGCCGACGACGGCGACGTCGGCGGAGCCGACCTCGTCGAGGCGCGGCAGCCGGGCGAAGGTCGCGGGGCCCGCGTAGCGCGGGATGCGGGAGGAGTCGACGGGTCCGCGCGGCTGCGTGCTCATGAGGGGTGCCCTTCCGGAGGTCCTGCGGGTGCGGTGCTTCGAGCGTAAGGCGACACTCCACGGCCGCGAAGTGTACGTTCTATCCATCCAGCATCCTCGATGTGTACGGAGTATCCATGGAGGCCCCGCCCACCGCACCGGTCCCCCTCGGCGCACTGCTCGCCGACCGGGACCTCGGGCTGCGGCTCCTCGCGGGGCCCGCCGAGGCCGATGTGCACGGGGTGCACGCCTCCGAGATGGCGGACCCCTCCCCTTACCTGCTCGGCGGGGAGCTGCTGCTGACCGCCGGCGCGGAGCTCGGGGCCGACCCGGAGCTGGCGGCTCCGGATACATACGTGGCCCGGCTCGTCGAGGCGGGTGCGGCGGCGCTCGGGTTCGGCGTGGCGCCGGTGCACGAGGAGGTGCCGCCCGCGCTGGCTGCCGCGTGCGCGCGGTACGGGCTGCCGCTGCTGGAGGTCCCGCCGCACACCCCGTTCACAGCGGTGGCCCGGGCCGTCTGGCGGCTGATGGCGCAGGCCCGTACGCGCGAGCTGCGCCGGGTCACCGAGGCCCAGCAGTCCCTCGCCGCCGCGGCCGCCCGCCCCGATCCGGTCCCGGCGGTGCTGCGCCGCCTCGCGGCGAGCCTGGGCGGCTGGGCGGCGCTGCTCGCACCGGCCGAAGCCGCGGCCGACGACCAGGTCGGCTCCACCACCGCGCAAGCCGCCGGACCCGCGCCCGCCGAATCCGTCCTCGCCGCGGTCGCCGGACTGGCCCGGCGGGTCGCTCCCGGTGGCGCGGCGACCGCCACCGACACCCTGGACGGCACGCACCTGGCCGCCTACGCCATGGGCGGCGGCCAGGCCCTCGCCCTCGCCACCCCGTCCCGCGCCCCGGGCGACCACACGATCGCCTCGGTCGCCGCCGTCCTGCTGACCCTGCTCACCGCGTCCCGCCCCGCCGGGGACGAGGCCGCCGCCCTGACCCGGCTGCTCCTCGGCGGCTCCCCCGCCGACGCCCTCGCCCGGGGCCCCTGGCACGTGGTCCACGCCCGCGGTGCCGGCGACCCGCAGGCCCTGGCGGCCGCGCTGGGCACCGTACTGCTGGACCGGCGCGGGAACGACGTACGCCTGGTGACCGACCGGGATCCCGCCCCGCAGCCCGGATGGCACCTCGGGGTCAGTTCCCCGGCCGCGCCCGCGGAGCTGCGTACGGCCGACGCCGAGGCGGCCCGCGCGCTGCACCGGGCGGAGGCGGCCCGCACCCCGCTGGTCCGGCACACCGACGGAGGCCTGGACACCCTCGTCGACCCGGCGCGGGCCCGCGCCCATGCCGCATCCCTGCTCGCCCCGCTGACCGAGACGCAGGCGCACACCCTGCGCGCCTGGCTGGCCCACCACGGCAGCTGGGACCGCACGGCCACCGCCCTCGCCGTCCACCGCAACACGGTCCGCCAGCGCATCGCCCGCTGCGCCGCCCTGCTGTCCGCCGACCTCGACGACCCGGACGTCCGGATGGAGATGTGGTTCGCACTACGAACCCTGGACAGGAGAGACAACCCGCCGGTAACTTAATTGAGCAAGCGCTTAGCCAAGTGCGGCGTACTGCCGCGACGGAAGGGAGTCGGCCCAGTGCGCCGTACCGTTTTTGACGAGGACCACGAGGCGTTCCGCGAGACCATCCGCGCCTTCATCGAGGCCGAGGTCGTCCCCGTCTACGACGAGTGGTTCCAGGCCGGACAGGCGCCTCGCGACTTCTACTACAAGCTCGGCGAGCTGGGCGTCTTCGGGATCAACGTGCCCGAGGAGTTCGGCGGCGCGGGCCTGGACACGCACAAGTTCGAAGCCGTGCTCTACGAAGAGACCTCGCGCGCGGGTGTGAACTTCGGCGGCTCCGGCGTGCACGTGCTGCTGGCCCTGCCGTACCTCAAGATGCTCGGCACCGACGAGCAGAAGAAGCGCTACCTGCCGAAGTTCGTCTCCGGTGAGGAGATGTGGGCCCTGGCGATGACCGAGCCGGGCACCGGCTCCGACGTCGCGGGCATGAAGACCACCGCCAAACTCTCCGAGGACGGCACGCACTACGTCCTCAACGGCTCCAAGACCTTCATCACCGGTGGCGTCCACGCCGACCGCGTGATCGTCTGCGCCCGCACCTCCTCCCCCCGCGAGGACGACCGCCGCTTCGGCATCTCCCTCTTCGCGGTGGACACCAAGTCCGAGGGCTACTCCATCGGCCGCAAGCTGGACAAGCTGGGCCTGCGCACCTCCGACACCGCCGAGCTGGCGTTCGTCGACGTGAAGGTGCCGGTCGAGGACCTGCTCGGCGAGGAGAACAAGGGCTTCTACTACCTCGGCGCGAACCTGCCCTCCGAGCGCTGGGGCATCGCCTTCGGCGCGTACGCGCAGGCCAAGGCCGCCGTCCGGTTCGCCCAGCAGTACGTGACGGACCGCACCGTCTTCGGCAAGCCGGTCGCGCACTTCCAGAACACCAAGTTCGAACTGGCCTCCTGCCAGGCCGAGGTGGACGCCGCCGAGGCCGTCGCCGACCGCGCGCTGGAAGCCTTGGACGCCGGTGAGCTGACGGCGGCCGAGGCCGCGTCCGCGAAGCTGTTCTGCACCGAGGTCGCGCACCGCGTCATCGACAAGTGCCTCCAGCTGCACGGCGGTTACGGCTACATGAACGAGTACCCGATCGCCCGCCTGTACGCCGACAACCGCGTCAACCGCATCTACGGCGGCACGAGCGAGGTCATGAAGTCCATCATCGCCAAGTCCATGGGTCTGTAAGGACTTCGGGCATCTGGCCTTCCCCCATGAACGAGGCACTGACGACGCTCCTCGATCTGCTCGACCTCGAGCAGATCGAGGAGAACATCTTCCGCGGTACCAGCCGCTCGGCGCTGGTACCGCGCGTCTTCGGCGGTCAGGTCGCGGCCCAGGCGCTGGTCGCGGCCGGGCGTACCGTGCCCGAGGACCGCGTCGCGCACTCGCTGCACTCGTACTTCCTGCGCGCCGGCGACGCGGGCGCGCCCATCGTCTACTCGGTCGACCGGATCCGCGACGGGCGCTCCTTCACCACGCGCCGCGTCGTCGCCGTCCAGCACGGGCAGCCGATCTTCCACCTCTCGGCGTCCTTCCAGACGTACGAGGAAGGCCTCGACCACCAGGTCACCATGCCCGAGGCGCCGGACCCGGAGACCCTGCCGACGGCCGCCGAGTCACTGCCCGCCTACCGGGAGATCTTCCGCGACCCGGACACGGTGGAGCGGCTGATCGACGCGCGCGCCGCGGTGGACCTGCGGTACGCGACGACCCCGCCGTGGGGCAGCGTCGGCGAGCCGGTGGAGCCGCGCTCGCAGGTGTGGTTCCGTACGGCCGGCAAGCTCGACAGCGCCGATCCACTGCTGCACACCTGCCTGGCCACGTACGTCTCGGACATGACCCTGCTCGACTCGGTACTGCTCGCGCACGGCCGGGGCGGCTGGGCGGTCGGCGACGTGGTCGGCGCCTCGCTGGACCACGCGATGTGGTTCCACCGCCCCTTCCGCGCCGACGAGTGGCTCCTGTACGACCAGGAGTCCCCCTCGGCGGCGGCCGGCCGGGGCCTCGGCCAGGCGAGGATCTGGACCCAGGACGGGCGGCTCGCCGTGACCGTCATCCAGGAGGGCGTGGTCCGCGTCCCCCGCGCGTAGCCGGGCCCTGCCCGGACCCGCGCCTCAAACGTCGGCAAATCCAGCCCCGCCAGGGGGTATCCCCGGACGGAGTCTGGGGGGGTTTGAGGCGCGGGGCCCGGGGCAGCGCCCCGGCTACGGCGCCGCAGGGCTACGCGTTCCCCAGCCCCGCCGCGTCCAGCAGGTACGCCACCAGCGGGTCGTAGTGGCGGGGGTCGCGGACGTGGTCGTCCAGGGGGACCGCCACCTGGAGGGTGCCCTCGGCCTCGGCCAGGAACAGCGCCGGGTCGTTGCAGTCGGCGTAGCCCACCGCGTCCAGGCCGCGCTGCGCCGCGCAACCCGCCCAGCCGTGGTCGGCGACGACCAGGTCCGGCTGCGGGCGGCGCGTGAGCGCGAGCCCGTCCAGGATCGCGGCCATCGGCGCCGGGGAGTGGGTGTGCCACAGCGTCGCCCCGCGTTCCTGCACGGCGACGTCCGCGAACTGCCACACCGAGCCCTCGTCCGCGATCAGGCCCTGGGGGATCACCACGATCTCGCAGCCCGCCGCCCGCAGCGCGGCGGCCGTGGCGCGGTGGACGTCCAGCAGTCCCCCCGGGTGGCCGGTGGCGAACAGCACGCTCTGCCGGTCCAGCGCCGCCTTCCGTAGGCGCGCCGCCATCCGGTCCAGGCCGGAGACGGTCAGCTCCGGGTCGATGGTGTCCTGCCCGAAGCGGTACGCCGGGTCGTCCACGACACCGCAGCGCTCGGCCATGACGGCCAGTACGTCCTGCTCGTCCGTCCAGCGGTCGCCCAGTTCCAGGCCGAGCCAGTAGTGGCGGTCACCGTTGGCGAGCTTGCGGTAGTGGCTCAGGTTGTTCTCGCGCGGGGTCGCCACCTCCCCCGCGATCCGCGTACGGACCAGATGTTCGACGAGTTCGGCGCGGCTGGGTACGGACGGTACGAGCGGTACGGACGTCTCTATCGGCATGCGGCCCATTCTGCCGCCGCCCGGCCGGAGCCGTCCCGTCCGTCCCGACCGGCGGACGCCCCACCTCACCCCGACAGCGCCCCGAAAGCCCCGTCCGCCAGCCGCCGCAGCAGCGACTCCGTCGCGTCCCTGCCCAGCGCCGCGAGGTGCGGGGTGGAGTTCAGCAGGCCGAAGACGGCGTGGACGCAGACCCGTACCTCCGCCTCGCCCACCTGGGGGTGCAGTTCCCGTACGACGCCCACCCACAGTTCCACGTACTGCCGCTGGAGCTGCCGTACGAGCTTGCGGTCGGCGTCCCGCAGGCGGTCCAGCTCCCGGTCGTGGAGGGTGATCAGCGCCCGGTCGTTCAGCGCGAAGTCGATGTGTCCCTCGACGAGGGATCCCAGCACGTCCGCCGGACCCCCGGCCGCTTCCTCGACACGCCGGCGCCCACCCGTCAGCAGCCGCTCGCTGATGCCGACCAGCAGTTCGGCGAGCATGGCGTCCTTGCCCGCGAAATGCCGGTACAGGCCGGGGCCGCTGATGCCGACCGCGGCCCCTATCTCGTCCACGCCCACGCCGTGGAATCCGCGCGCCGCGAAGAGCCGGGCGGCCTCACTGAGGATCTGCTCGCGACGGGTGGGTGCGGCGGCTCTGGTGCTCATGGGAATCCATTCTAGACAGGGCCGTTAGCGCTCGTTAACCTAAGTCCCACATGCGTTAACGCTCACTAACACAGCATGCCCCGAGCAAGGGAGCTCGACCGATGCAGCAGGCACCAGTGCTGACGAGCGCCGCGGACCCGGCGTCCGAGGCCTGGCGGACCAATGAGGCCGCCCACCGCGAGCTCACCGAGGGTCTGCGGGCCCGGCTCGACGCGGCCCGGCTCGGCGGCGGGGAGAAGGCCCGCGCCCGCCACACCGCCCGCGGGAAGCTCCTTCCCCGCGACCGCGTGGACGCCCTCCTCGACCCCGGATCGCCCTTCCTGGAGCTGGCCCCGCTGGCCGCCGAGGGGATGTACGGGGGCGCGGCGCCCGCCGCCGGCGTCATCGCGGGCATCGGCCGGGTCAGCGGCCGCGAATGCGTGATCGTCGCGAACGACGCCACCGTCAAGGGCGGCACGTACTACCCGATGACCGTCAAGAAGCACCTGCGCGCCCAGGAGGTGGCGCTGGAGAATCGTCTCCCCTGCCTCTACCTGGTCGACTCGGGCGGCGCCTTCCTGCCCATGCAGGACGAGGTCTTCCCCGACCGGGAGCACTTCGGCCGGATCTTCTACAACCAGGCGCGCATGTCGGGGGCCGGCATCCCGCAGATCGCCGCCGTCCTCGGCTCCTGCACGGCGGGCGGGGCGTACGTACCGGCGATGAGCGACGAGGCCGTCATCGTGCGCGGCCAGGGCACGATCTTCCTCGGCGGCCCGCCCCTGGTGAAGGCCGCCACCGGCGAGGTCGTCACGGCCGAGGAACTGGGCGGCGGCGAGGTCCACTCCCGGGTCTCCGGCGTGACCGACCACCTCGCGGAGGACGACGCGCACGCGCTGCGGATCGTACGGAACATCGTGGCGACCCTGCCCGACCGTGGGGCCCTGCCCTGGTCGGTCGAGGCGCCCGAGGAGCCCAAGGTGGACCCGTACGGCCTGTACGGCGCGGTCCCCGTCGACTCCCGCACCCCCTACGACGCGCGCGAGATCATCGCGCGGATCGTGGACGGGTCCCGCTTCCAGGAGTTCAAGGCGGAGTACGGGCAGACCCTGGTCACCGGCTTCGCCCGGATCCACGGGCACCCCGTCGGGATCATCGCCAACAACGGCATCCTCTTCTCCGAATCCGCCCAGAAGGGCGCCCACTTCATCGAGCTGTGCGACCAGCGCGGCATCCCGCTCCTCTTCCTCCAGAACATCTCCGGCTTCATGGTCGGCCGGGACTACGAGGCGGGCGGCATCGCCAAGCACGGCGCCAAGATGGTGACGGCCGTCGCCTGCACCCGGGTCCCGAAGCTGACCGTGGTGGTCGGCGGCTCGTACGGGGCGGGCAACTACTCGATGTGCGGGCGGGCGTACTCGCCGCGCTTCCTGTGGATGTGGCCCAACGCCAAGATCTCGGTCATGGGCGGCGAACAGGCAGCGTCCGTACTGGCGACGGTCAAGCGCGACCAGATCGAGGGCGCGGGCCAGGAGTGGCCCGCCGAGGACGAGGAGGCCTTCAAGGCCCCGGTCCGCGCGCAGTACGAGGAACAGGGCAACGCCTACTACGCCACCGCGCGGCTGTGGGACGACGGGGTCATCGACCCGATGGAGACCCGGCAGGTGCTGGGACTGGCCCTGACCGCGTGCGCGAACGCCCCGCTGGGCGACCCCGCTTTCGGCATCTTCCGCATGTAGACGTGAGGACCTCTTCGATGTTCAGCACTGTTCTGGTCGCCAACCGGGGCGAGATCGCGGTACGGGTCATCCGCACCCTGCGGCAGCTCGGGGTGCGGTCGGTGGCCGTCTTCAGCGACGCCGACGCCGACGCCCGGCACGTACGGGAGGCCGACACGGCCGTCCGGATCGGCCCGGCAGCCGCCGCCGAGAGCTACCTCTCGGTGGAGCGGCTGCTCGATGCCGCCCGCCGCACGGGGGCCGAAGCCGTGCACCCGGGCTACGGCTTCCTCGCGGAGAACGCCGCCTTCGCGCAGGCGTGCTCGGACGCCGGGCTGGCCTTCATCGGACCGCCGGCCTCGGCCATCTCCCTCATGGGGGACAAGATCCGGGCCAAGGAGACGGTGAAGGCGGCCGGGGTCCCGGTGGTCCCGGGCTCGTCCGGCAGCGGCCTGACCGACGCCGAACTGGTCGCGGCAGCCGGGAAGATCGGCATGCCGGTGCTGCTCAAGCCCTCCGCGGGCGGCGGCGGCAAGGGCATGCGGCTCGTGCGCGACGAGGCGGTGCTGGCCGAGGAGATCGCGGCCGCCCGCCGCGAGGCCCGGTCCTCCTTCGGCGACGACACACTGCTCGTGGAGCGGTGGGTGGACCGGCCCCGGCACATCGAGATCCAGGTGCTGGCGGACTCGTACGGGAACGTGGTGCACCTGGGCGAGCGCGAGTGCTCGCTCCAGCGACGGCACCAGAAGGTGATCGAGGAGGCGCCGAGCGTCCTGCTGACGCCGGAGCTGCGGGCCGCGATGGGCGCGGCGGCGGTGGAGGCGGCGCGCTCGTGCGGGTACGTGGGCGCGGGGACGGTGGAGTTCATCGTGCCGGGCGGGGACCCCTCCTCGTACTTCTTCATGGAGATGAACACCCGGCTCCAGGTGGAACACCCGGTGACCGAGCTGGTCACGGGTCTCGATTTGGTGGAGCAGCAGCTGCGGGTGGCGGCGGGCGAACCGCTGGGCTTCGACCAGTCGGGGGTCACCCTGACCGGGCACGCGATCGAGGCCCGGATCTGCGCCGAGGACCCTGCGCGGGGGTTCCTGCCGTCCGGCGGTACCGTCCTCGCGCTGTCGGAGCCGTCGGGCGGGGCGGTCCGTACGGACTCCGGCCTGACGGCGGGCGTACCGGTGGGCTCGACGTACGACCCGATGCTGTCGAAGGTCATCGCGTACGGCCCGGACCGGGCCAGTGCCCTGCGGGTGCTGCGGGGGGCGCTTGCCGACACCGTGATCCTGGGTGTCCAGACCAACGCCGGCTTCCTGCGGAGGCTGCTGGCCCACCCGGACGTGGTCTCCGGTGACCTGGACACGGGTCTGGTGGAACGGGACCTGCCGTCGCTGCTGCCGGAGGGCGTCCCGGCCGAGGTGTACCTCACGGCAGCCCTGCTGGCGCGCGAACCGGACCGGGGCCCCGCGCCTCATACGCCGGCGAGGCTGAACGGTGCCGGCTGGGTCGACCCGTTCGACGCCGCGAACGGCTGGCGCCTGGGCGGCACCCCCGCCTGGACGGTCCACCACTTCCGCCTCCCGGGCCAGGACCCCCTGGAGGTCCGCACCCGGCCGTCCGGCCCCGTCACCGAGCTGCTGATCGGCACCGCCGACGCCCCCTCAGCCCCGCCGGCGTTTGAGGCGCGGGGTCTGGGGCAGAGCCCCAGCGCACCGGCGCGCGCCCGGATCGTCAGCCGCACCCCCGACACCGTCACCGTCGAACTCGACGGCGTCACGCACCGCTTCGCCCACGCCACCTCCCCGGAGGGGACCTGGCTCGGCCGCGACGCCGACAGCTGGCACGTCCAGGACCACGACCCGGTCCAGGCGAACCTCAGCGGCGCCGGACGCGGTGGCGCGGACACCCTGGCCGCCCCCATGCCCGGCACCGTCACCGTCGTCAAGGTGGCCGTCGGCGACGAGGTCGTCGCCGGGCAGAGCCTCCTCGTGGTGGAGGCCATGAAGATGGAGCACGTCATCTCCGCCCCGCACGCCGGCACCGTGACCGAACTCGACGTCACCCCCGGCACCACCGTCGCCATGGACCAGGTCCTGGCCGTGGTCACCCCGGCCGAGGGGAGCGGCGAATGAACGGCCTGCCCATGACCGTCCCCGGCCCCGGCCTCCCCGCCCGGGTCCGGATCCACGAGGTCGGCGCCCGCGACGGGCTCCAGAACGAGAAGACGGCCGTACCCACCGCCGTCAAGGCCGAGTTCATCCACCGGCTGGCCGCCGCCGGGCTGACCACGATCGAGGCCACCAGCTTCGTCCACCCCAAGTGGGTCCCCCAACTGGCGGATGCCGAGCAGCTCTTCCCGCTGCTCGGTGACATCGGGGCGGCGGAGCTCCCCGTACTGGTCCCCAACGAGCGCGGCCTCGACCGCGCGCTCGCTCTCGGGGCCACCCGGATCGCCGTCTTCGGCTCGGCCACCGAGACCTTCGCCGCCCGCAACCTCAACCGCACCGTCGCCGAGTCCCTCGCGATGTTCGAGCCCGTCGTGGCCCGCGCCAAGCAGGAGGGGGCCCACGTCCGCGGCTATCTCTCCATGTGCTTCGGCGACCCCTGGGAGGGCCCCGTCCCGGTCCCCCAGGTCGTCGACGTTGCCAAGGCACTCCTGGACCTCGGCTGTGACGAGCTGAGCCTCGGCGACACCATCGGCGTCGCCACCCCGGGCCATGTCGAGGCCCTGCTCGCCGCGCTCAACGCGCGGGGCGTGGGCACCGACCGGATCGGCGTGCACTTCCACGACACCTACGGCCAGGCGCTCTCCAACACCCTCGCCGCGCTCCAGCACGGCGTGACCACCGTCGACGCCTCCGCCGGCGGCCTCGGCGGATGCCCGTACGCGAAGAGCGCCACCGGCAACCTCGCCACCGAAGACCTCGTGTGGATGCTCGACGGGCTCGGCATCGACACCGGGGTCGATCTGGCCGCCCTCACCGCCACCAGCGTGTGGATGGCCGAACAACTGGGCCGACCCAGCCCTTCCCGTACCGTCCGCGCCCTCTCCCACAAGGAGTAGTACCGAGATGTCCCTCGACCACCGGCTCTCCCCCGAGCACGAAGAACTCCGCCGCACCGTCGAGGCGTTCGCGCACGATGTCGTCGCGCCCAAGATCGGCGACCTGTACGAGCGGCACGAGTTCCCGTACGAGATCGTCCGCGAGATGGGCCGCATGGGCCTCTTCGGCCTGCCCTTCCCCGAGGAGTACGGCGGCATGGGCGGCGACTACCTCGCCCTCGGCATCGCCCTGGAGGAGCTGGCCCGCGTCGACTCCTCGGTCGCGATCACCCTGGAGGCCGGCGTCTCGCTGGGCGCCATGCCCCTCTACCTGTTCGGCACGGAGGAGCAGAAGCGGCAGTGGCTGCCGAAGATGTGTTCCGGCGAGATCCTCGGCGCCTTCGGCCTGACGGAGCCCGGTGCGGGTTCCGACGCCGGCGGCACCCTCACCACCGCCGTCCGCGACGGCGACGAGTGGGTGATCAACGGCTCGAAGTGCTTCATCACCAACTCCGGTACGGACATCACCGCGCTGGTCACAGTCACCGCCGTGACGGGCCGCAAGGCCGACGGCCGCCCCGAGATCTCCTCGATCATCGTCCCGTCCGGCACCCCGGGCTTCACCGTCGCCGCGCCCTACTCCAAGGTCGGCTGGAACGCCTCGGACACCCGCGAGCTGTCCTTCCAGGACGTACGGGTCCCCCTGGCGAATCTGGTCGGCGAGGAGGGCCGCGGCTACGCGCAGTTCCTGCGGATCCTCGACGAGGGCCGGATCGCCATCTCCGCGCTCGCCACCGGTCTCGCGCAGGGCTGTGTGGACGAGTCGGTGAAGTACGCGAAGGAGCGCAGGGCCTTCGGCCGGCCGATCGGCGACAACCAGGCCATCCAGTTCAAGCTGGCGGACATGGAGATGCGCGCGCACATGGCGCGGATCGGCTGGCGTGACGCGGCCTCGCGCCTGGTGCGCGGGGAGTCGTTCAAGAAGGAGGCGGCCATCGCCAAGCTCTACTCCTCGACGGTCGCCGTGGACAACGCCCGCGAGGCCACCCAGATCCACGGCGGGTACGGCTTCATGAACGAGTACCCGGTGGCGCGCATGTGGCGGGATTCGAAGATCCTGGAGATCGGCGAGGGCACGAGCGAGGTCCAGCGCATGCTGATCGCCCGTGAGCTGGGCTTCTCCGCATAGCGGGAGGGGCGTGCGGGTGCGGGACGGGCCAGGGGGCCCGGGTCACAGGTCACAGGTTCGACAACTTAGGGCCCCCTTACCAATTCCAGCCAAGGTTAGGCTAACCTTCCCAGCGAACGGCCCAGTGGCCACCCTGCACGCACGAAAGCGGACATCGACATGCCCAAGCCCCGCACCTCCTCCCTCTCCCGCCGCGGTCTCATCGCCGCCGGCGGCGCCCTCGGCCTCGTCGCGGTCCTCGCCGCGTGCGGCGGCACGGACGCGGCGAAGGACGGTGCGGGCGACAAGGGCGCGGCGGCCTCCGGCCCCTGGACCTTCAAGGACGACCTGGGCAAGGACGTCGCCACCAAGTCCGCGCCGAAGAACATCGTCGCCTTCACCGGCACCGCCGCCGCGCTGAACGACTACGGCATCAAGGTCAAGGGTGTCTTCGGCCCCACCAAGACCGCCGACGGCAAGCCCGACGTCCAGGCCGGTTCGCTGGACATCTCGAAGGTCGAGATCCTCGGCAACGTCTACGACGAGTTCAACGTCGAGAAGTACGCGGCCCTCCAGCCCGACCTGCTCGTCACCAACACCTGGGACGGCACGTACTGGTACGTCCCGGAGGCCTCCAAGGACAACATCCTGAAGCTGGCCCCGGCCGCCGCGATCTCCGTGGGCGGCGACGCCACCCTCGACAAGTCCCTGGCGCGCACGGCGGAGCTCGCCAAGTCCCTCGGCGCCGACATGAACAGCAAGACCACGGTCGACGCGAAGGCCCGCTTCGAGGCCGCCTCCACCAAGCTCCGCGAGGCCACCAAGGCCAACCCGGGCATCAAGGTGCTCGTCGGCTCCGGCGCCGCCGACCTCTTCTACGTCTCCACCCCGAAGACCTCCGCCGACCTGAAGTACTTCGAACAGCTCGGCGTCGAGTTCGTCGTCCCGGAGAAGCTGGACGAGGGCGGCTTCTTCGAGAGCCTCAGCTGGGAGAACGCCGGCAAGTACAAGGCCGACGTCGTCCTGCTCGACAACCGCACCGGCACCCTGCAGCCGCAGGACCTGAAGGCCAAGCCGACCTGGGCCGAGCTGCCCGCCGTCAAGGCCGGTCAGATCACGCCCCGCGTGACCGAGCCGATCTACTCGTACGACCGCTGCGCCCAGCTGCTGGAGGACCTCGCCAAGTCCATCCAGAACGCCAAGAAGGTCAGCTGACTTTCGGCGCCCGGCGCCGACCTGACTCCCTGGGGGGACTCACCGCATGACCGTCACCGCATCCGACACCCCGGCCGCCGTGCACTTCAGGTTCTTCGCGCTCGAAGTCCTGCGCACACGGCGTCTCGGCCACTCGTTCCTGCGGGTCACGTTCGGCGGTGAGTCCCTCGCGGACTTCCGCTCGGGCGGCTTCGACCAGAGCCTCTCGCTCTTCCTGCCGCCGTCCCACCACGAGCACACCGAGCTTCCCTCGACCGACGAGGACACCTGGTTCGGTGCCTGGCGCGCGATGCCGGACGAGGACCGTCCGGTGATGCGCTCCTACACCGTGCGCGAGCAGCGCCGTACGCCCGAGGGCGTGGACGAGGTCGACATCGACTTCGTCCTGCACGGCGATTCATCACCGGCCTCGGCCTGGGCCGGACGGGCCGTCACCGGCCGCCGCATCATGGCGATCGGCCCGACGGTCGCCGAGAACAAGTCCGTACGGTTCCAGCCGCCCGCCGCCACCGACGCGATCCTGATGTACGCGGACGAGACGGCCCTGCCCGCCGCCGCCGCGATCCTGGACCGGCTCGCCGCCGGCACCGCGGTGCGGGCCTGGTTCGAGGTGCCGCACGCGGACGACCGGATCGACCCGCACACCCTCGCGGACGCCGACATCACCTGGATCGTGCGCGAGAAGGGCGCGGGCCGGGAGCGGTCCGAGCAGGTGCTGGCCGCCCTGCGGTCCGCGCGACTGCCCGCCGCCCAGAGCCCGTACGTCTGGCTCGCGGGCGAGGCCGGCACGATCCGCGCGGTACGCCGCCACTTCGTGCGGGAACGTTCCATCGACCGCCGTGCGGTGCGCTTCACGGGCTACTGGCGCCTGGGCGCCAGCGAGGAGCAGCTCCTCGCCGAGGCGTACGCGGGCCAGGCGGCCAGCGAGGACCCGACCGCCGAGCTGTAGCGAACCACCGCTTCCCGCAGGGAATTTCAGAGGGGCCCCGGCCGACGCCGGGGCCCCTCTGCGTTTGGCCTCAAGGTTAGGTTAGGCTAACCTAAGTCTGTAGGTTGCTTAAGTGCGTACCCCACCACCCCCTCATTCCCCTGCCCGGAGGAAAGTTGATGCGCTCGCATCTGCTGAACGAGACGACCGCGGACCTCTACCGGCGCTCCGTCACCGAGGGCGTCAACCGTGTCGCCGCCAAACTCGCGACCACGGAGCGGCCCCACACCGGCATATCCGTCGACGAACTCGCCCCGGTCATCGATGCGATCGACCTCGACAAGCCGCTCGCCGACGCGGCCGCCGCCCTCGACGAGCTCGAAGAGGTCTACCTCCGCGACGCCGTGTACTTCCACCACCCGCGCTACCTGGGCCACCTCAACTGCCCGGTCGTCATCCCCGCGGTGGTCGGCGAGGCGGTCATGGCGGCCGTCAACTCCTCCCTCGACACCTGGGACCAGTCCATCGGCGGCACGCTCATCGAGCGCCGCCTGATCGACTGGACCGCTCAGCGCATCGGCCTCGGCCCCGGCGCGGACGGCATCTTCACCTCCGGCGGCAGCCAGTCCAACTTCCACGCGCTGCTCCTCGCCCGCGACGAGGCCTGCCGGATCGTGATGAAGCAGGCGCTGCACGAGGGACGGGAGCTCACCAAGGCCGAACTCCTCCCCAAGCTGCGCATCTTCACCTCCGAGGCCAGCCACTTCAGCGTGAAGAAGTCGGCCGCCATGCTCGGCCTCGGCTACGAGGCCGTCATCGCCGTCCCGGTCGACCGCAACCGCCGCATGGACACCTCGGTGCTCGCCCTGGAGCTGGAGAGCTGCGCCGGCGAGGGCCTCTTCCCGATGGCCGTCGTCGCCACCTCCGGCACCACCGACTTCGGGTCCATCGACCCGCTCCCCGAGATCGCCCGCCTGGCCTCCGAGCACTCCGCGTGGATGCACGTGGACGCCGCGTACGGCTGCGGACTGCTGGTCTCCCCCACCCGCCGGCACCTGCTCGACGGCATCGAACTGGCCGACTCGGTCACGGTCGACTACCACAAGTCCTTCTTCCAGCCCGTGAGTTCCAGCGCGATGCTGGTCCGGGACCGCGACACCCTCAAGCACGCCACGTACCACGCGGACTACCTCAACCCTCGCCGGATGGCGGAGGAGCGGATCCCGAACCAGGTCGACAAGTCCATCCAGACCACGCGCCGCTTCGACGCGCTCAAGCTCTGGATGACCCTGCGCGTCATGGGCGCCGACGGCGTCGGCTCGCTCTTCGACGAGGTCGTCGACCTGGCCGCCGCGGGCTGGGACATCATCGACGCCGACCCCCGCTTCGAGGTCGTCGTCAAGCCCCAGATCTCCACCCTGGTCTTCCGCTACGTCCCGGAGGGCGACATGCGGACCGACCTGGTCGACGAGGCCAACCTGCACGCCCGCAAGGCCCTGTTCGCCTCAGGCGAGGCCGTCGTGGCCGGCACCAAGGTGGACGGGAAGCAGTACCTGAAGTTCACCCTCCTCAACCCGCAGACCACGACCGCCGACATCTCGGCCGTCCTCGACCTTCTCGCCGCACATGCCGCGCAGTTCCTGGGAGAATCCCTTGCCGTCCACTCGTGAACCCCGTGACTTCATCGGAATCGGCCTCGGTCCCTTCAACCTGGGACTCGCCTGCCTGACCGCCCCGATCGACGAGCTCGACGGCCTCTTCATCGAGTCGAAGCCGCACTTCGAGTGGCACGCCGGGATGTTCCTGGACGGCGCACACCTCCAGACGCCGTTCATGTCGGACCTGGTCACCCTCGCCGACCCGACCTCGCCCTTCTCCTTCCTGAACTACCTGAAGGACAAGGACCGGCTGTACTCCTTCTACATCCGGGAGAACTTCTACCCGCTGCGGGTCGAGTACAACGACTACTGCCGCTGGGCCGCCGACCGGCTCGACAACGTCCAGTGGTCCACCTCCGTCACCGAGGTCACCTACGACGAGCGGGCCGGGCTGTACGAGGTCCACACCGACCGCGGCGAGACCCACCGCGCCCGCCGCCTGGTCCTCGGCACGGGCACCCCGGCCTTCGCCCCGGAGGCCTGCGCGAAGCTGGGCGGCGACTTCGTCCACAACTCCGCGTACATGCCGAACAAGGCGGAGCTCCAGAAGAAGAAGTCGATCACCCTGGTCGGCTCCGGCCAGAGCGCGGCCGAGATCTACTACGACCTCCTCGCCGAGATCGACGTGTACGGCTACCAGCTCAACTGGGTCACCCGCTCCCCGCGGTTCTTCCCGTTGGAATACACGAAGCTGACCCTGGAGATGACCTCACCCGAGTACGTGGACTACTTCCACGCGCTCCCCGAGGAGACCCGCTACCGGCTGGAAACCCAGCAGAAGAACCTCTTCAAGGGCATCGACGGCGATCTGATCAACGCCATCTTCGACCTGCTCTACCAGAAGAAGATCACCATGCCGGGCGCCGTCCCGACCACCCTGCTCACCAACACCTCCCTCAACAGCACGGCGTACGACACCACCACCGGCGTCTACACGCTGGGGCTGCGCCAGGAGGAGCAGGAGCGGGACTTCTCCCTCGCCTCCGAGGGCCTGATCCTGGCCACCGGCTACAAGTACACGGTCCCGGAGTTCCTCGCCCCCGTGCGCGGGCGGCTGAACTTCGACGGGCACGGCCGGCTCGACGCCGCCCGCAACTACAGCGTCGACACCACCGGGCGCGGGGTCTTCCTCCAGAACGGCACGACGCACAACCACTCCCTCACCTCGCCCGACCTGGGCATGGCCGCGTACCGCAACGCGTACATCATCGGTGAGCTCCTCGGCCGCGAGTACTACAAGGTCGAGAAGTCCATCGCGTTCCAGCAGTTCGCAGTCCCGGAAGGCACGCACGTATGAGCACCACCACCGAGATCCTGTACACCCGCACCGACACGGCGCTCGGGTCCTTCGCCATCCGCCCGCTGGACCCCTTCGCCGACGCGGAGCTCCTGCACGGCTGGGTCACGCACCCCAAGGCCGCGTTCTGGATGATGCAGGACGCCTCGCTGCCGGACGTGGAGCGGGAGTACATGAAGATCGCCGCGGCCGAGCACCACGACGGGTACATCGGCCTCCACGAGGGCCGCCCCGCCTTCCTCATGGAGACGTACGACCCGAGCGAACTGGAACTGGTCGGGCTGTACGACGCCCAGCCGGGCGACGTCGGCATGCATTTCCTCGTCGCGCCCAGCGACCGGCCGCTCAGCGGCTTCACCCGCGCCGTGATCACCACGGTGATGGCCTCCCTCTTCGCCGACCCGGCGACACGGCGCGTCGTGGTGGAACCGGACGTACGCAACACCGCCGTCCACGCCCTGAACGAGGCGGTCGGCTTCGTGCCGGACGGCCCGGTCCAGAAGCCGGAGAAGGAAGCCCTCCTCAGCTTCTGCACCCGCGCCCAGTTCGAGGCCGCCACCGGCATCACGACGGGAACCTCGATATGAGCCTCACCGACGCCATCTCCCACCTCTCCCCGGAGCTGTGGGCCCGCGCGAACCGCGCCCTGGTCCGCAAGGCCCTCGCCGAGTTCTCCCACGAGCGCCTGCTGACTCCGGAGCCGCTGGACTCCGACCTCGTCTCCGACCTCTACTCCGTCCTGAGCGACGACTCCGCCGTCGAGTACCGCTTCAAGGCCGTCCGCCACGCCCTGGACCACTGGGCGGTGGACGAGTCCTCGATCACCCGCCACGACGAGCACGGCGCCGAGCTCCCGCTGGACGCCCTCGACTTCCACATCGAGTTCCAGCAGGCCCTGGGCCTGAGCACCGAAGTCCTCCCCGTCTACCTGGAGGAGATCTCCTCCACCCTGGCCGGCACGGGCTTCAAGTACACGAAGCCGCAGATCTCGTCCGCCGTCCTCGCGAAGTCCTCGTTCCAGGACATCGAGACGGGCATGACCGAGGGCCACCCCTGCTTCGTGGCCAACAACGGCCGCCTGGGCTTCGGCGTGCACGAGTACCTCTCGTACGCCCCGGAGACCGCCAGCCCGGTCCACCTGGTGTGGGTCGCGGCCCGCAAGGACGTCTCGACCTTCACGGCGGGCGCGGGCCTGGACCACGACTCGTTCATCCGCGCGGAACTGGGCGAGGAGACGATCGCGAGCTTCGAGGCGCAGCTCTCGGCCCTCGGCCTGGACCTGTCGGACTACCACCTCCTCCCGGTCCACCCCTGGCAGTGGTGGAACAAGACGACGGTCACCTTCGCGGCGGAGATCGCCAACCGCCGCCTGGTCCTGCTCGGCGAAGGCCCGGACGCCTACCTCGCCCAGCAGTCGATCCGCACCTTCTTCAACCAGAGCGCTCCTCAGAAGCACTACGTCAAAACGGCGATCTCGGTCCTCAACATGGGCTTCATGCGAGGCCTCTCAGCCGCCTACATGGAGGCCACACCGGCCATCAACGACTGGCTGTACCAGCTGATCCAGTCGGACCCGGTCCTCCAGTCAGTAAACTTCTCGATCATCCGCGAGCGCGCGGCGATCGGCTACCACCACCGCCAGTACGAGCGCGCGACGGACCGCTACTCGCCGTACCGCAAGATGCTGGCCGCGCTGTGGCGCGAGTCCCCGGTGAACTCCATCCAGGGCGACGAGCGCCTGGCCACGATGGCCTCGCTCCTCCACATCGACGCCGAGGGCAAGTCCTTCGTCGGCGCGCTGATCGAGGAATCGGGCCTGACCCCGTCGGAGTGGCTGCGCCACTACCTCCGCGCGTACCTCCTCCCCCTCCTCCACTGCTTCTACCAGTACGACCTCGCGTACATGCCGCACGGCGAGAACACCATCCTCGTCATCGAGGGCGGCGTGGTGAAGCGGGCGATCTTCAAGGACATCGCCGAGGAGATCGTCGTCATGGACGCGGACGCGGTCCTGCCGCCGGCGGTCGAGCGGGTCCGGGCGGACATCCCGGAGGACATGAAGCTGCTGTCGATCTTCACCGACGTGTTCGACTGCTTCTTCCGCTTCCTGGGCTCGACGCTCGCCTCGGAAGGCATCTGCGAGGAGGACACCTTCTGGCGGGCGGTGGCGGACTGCGCCCACGAGTACCAGGCCTCGATCCCCGCCCTCGCGGACCGCTTCGCCCGCTACGACCTCTTCGCGGACGAATTCCAGCTGTCCTGCCTGAACCGCCTCCAACTGCGCAACAACAAGCAGATGGTGGACCTCGCGGACCCGTCGGCAGCCCTCCAGCTGATCGGCACCCTCAAGAACCCCGTCGCACCCTTCGCGCGGCGGTAATCAGGGGCGGGTATCGATACGGTCCCTCGGTACCCGCCCTACGACCTGACAGCGTGGCCGCGAAGCCAGACTGGCCCTCTTCGCGGCCACGCCGTCAGCCCTCAGGCCTCCATCGCCCGCTGGAAATCCGTCACAATCCGCCGGTAGCCGGTGTGCCCGGTACTCCGAGCGTGCCGCAGGGCCCACACGGCCGGCCCGTCGTCGTCATCGGCCGGTCCGGACCCGTGGAGACACGAGGTGCACTCGACCTCGTAGATCGCCTCACTCCCGGCCCGGTCCACGGTCAGGAGCCAAGGGCTCACGCACCCTTCACGGACAACTCGGCCCAAACCCGCTTCCCGGGCCCACTCCGCTCCCCCACGTCCCACCGATCGGCGAGCGCGTCCACGAGCGACAGCCCCCGGCCCCCCTCGTCGGGCGCCCGCACAACGGGCCTCGCCTCGCACGCGTCGTGCACCTCCACGCGCACACCGCGCACCAGCCGCACGAACCGCGTCTCGATCTCCCGATCCCTGGGCCCGACGGCATGCCGCACGGCGTTGGTCACCAGCTCGGACGTGACGAGCAACGCGTCCCCCTCCAGCTCGGTGAGCCCCCACTCAGCCAGCACCTTCCTCAACTCGCCCCGCGCCAGCCCCACACACCGCGCCTCCCGCCGCCACCTCCGCACCACTTGTTCTTGCTCGCCGCTCACCGGGCGACCGCCCGCCCCTGAATGGGCCGTAGCAGGCCGATAAAATGCAGCACGTTGACGCTCCTCTGTTCAGCGTTGGCCACGCCCCCGGACCGTTCGCGCGGTCGCGGGGGTATTTGCGTTCACTGCGAGATCACATACAGCGACACGCTGCACGCGCCTTGCCATCACAGGGTGGCCACCTCGCCAGACGACTGGCAAGCAGATCGCCAACATTGGCAAAGTTGCCAACCGTAGACCACCCCTGTGGGTGACTCTGTGCGAGCATGTAGCCGCCCGACGCCGAGCGCGGAAGACTTGGCGGCAGGTGATCGAGAGGGGGCGGAGGCGATCATGACCGCACCAACCGTGCGACGTCGGCGACTTGGCTCCGAACTACGCCGCCTGCGGGAGGAAGCCGAGCTGACCCTCGAGGACGTCGAAGCACGTTCGGGCTTCAGCGTCTCCAAGGTCTCGCGGATCGAGAGTGCTACCCGTGGCGCAAAGCCCGCCGACGTCGAGCACCTCATGTCCACCTACGGCGTGGTCGACCTCGACGTTCACGCCTTCCTGCTCACCCTGGCGAGAGACGGAGCCAAGCGCGGGTGGTGGCAGACCTACGACCTGAGCCCGGTCTACGCCGACTTGATCAGCCTTGAACACGACGCATCCGCCGTCAGCACGTTCGAACCCATGTTGATTCCCGGCCTGTTGCAGACGGCCGGCTACGCCCGCGCCGTCATCAGCGCCCTCAGCATGACGGCGACGCCGACCCAGATCGCGCCCCTCGTCGAGGTTCGGATGGCACGGCAATCGGTACTGACGCGACCGAAGCCATTGAAGCTGCGGGCCATCATTCACGAGGCTGCGCTGATGGCCGAAGCTCCGGGCTTCGGCATCATGCGGGACCAACTCCAGCGCCTGCTCGATGTGGCGGAGTACCCGCACGTGACAATTCAGGTGCTGCCCAGCAACGCCGTGCTCCATCCTGGAGCGGCAGGCGGATTCACCGTGCTCGGGTTCGGACAACCGGGACTGGATGTGGTCCTGCTCGAACAGCTGGACAGCAGCCTCTATATCGAGGAGGCCCACGGCGTGTCACGGTATGCCGAGGCCTTCGAAAGGCTGACCGCGTCGGCGCTGCCCTTCGATAAGTCAATGTCGCTCATCGCCGCCAAGAAGGACGCTCACTCATGAGTACACAGACGCCCAACCCCACCCCGTCCGACCTGTACTGGCTGAAGGCAAGCTATAGCGGCTCCAACAGCAACTGCGTCGAGGTGGCGGAGACGAACGACGGCGGCCGGGCCGTACGCGACAGCAAGGACACCGCCCGCCCCGGCTTCCGCTGCGCCGCCCCCGCCTGGGCCGCCTTCCTCCACGACCTGAAGGCCTGACCACGCGCCGCCTCAGTCTGCGGCCCTGACCTGTGGGGCGCCTCCGCGGAGCCGGCGACCTCGTGGAGTTCGCCCCAGGCGTGGGGCCGGCGATCTCGGCAGCGTCCAGCAGGCCGCCGAGCACGGTATCGAGCGCGGCTCGGCCTCGCCCGATCCTGCGAGCGCGTGGGCGAGGCAGGACCCGTACTGACCCGGCAGGCCAGCAGCGTCGAGGTACGCACGGAGCGAGACCATCGCACCGCCCTGGTCCCATACGACAAGCCGCAGGGCGAACAGATTTTCCGCACGATGGGCGACCTCGTCGAGCCATTCGCCAGGAAGTTTGCTCCAGATGTGCAGCATCGCCCTTGGCCCGAGCTCGACTTCGTCGCTCTCAACCGCGCGGTCGACGGGGCCGGAGCCCTCCCACCTGTACCGCTCTTGACGCGGCGCATCCACGGTGGCGACCTTCACCCCTGAGCGGCCCCACCCATCGATGACTCCGAGCCGCGCAGCGACGGAATGCAGTTCACCAAAAAGCTTCGGAGCGCGACGCACACCCTGGCCCTCGGAGACATCAATTGCCGTGTCCCAGTGCCATTCGCCCACAGGGTCGGTAGTGATCAAAGCGCGTCCTGGGGTCGTTTTTGTGCCCGCCCCTTGAGGTCACTCGGCGCCGGCCCCGCCCGCGCCGCCGCCGGCCGGGCCGCCGCCGTGCTCCACGCCCCCGAGCGGGGCTTCCGAACCAGTTCCAGTCCCGGATCCCGACGCCTTCACCGACTTGTCCAGCACCGCCAGGTTGCCGTTGAAACGGATGCCGCGCCTACCCGAATACGGTATCGGTGAGGTCCGGCCCCCGCCCGTCGATGATGTCGGGAGCCTGGAGCCCGTGGCCCTCGGCTCGACCGTAGTACGTCGGCTCGCCGGGCTCCGCCTCAACCCCGAGCAACTGGTCGAGCTCCTGAAGGGCTGACGCGAGCCGCGGCGCGTTGTTGGCATGGATGGCCGGATGCGGCTCGCCCCGGAAATCACACGGACCCCATACGTCGTGGTACACGGACAGTTCTGCCGAGGGGCCGATCTCGTCGGGTGACACCATGAGTTCGACCAGGCGGTACTCGTTGTGGCGTGTTCCACCCGCGTCGAACCAGGCGCCGGATCCCAGCACGAGGATTCCGCCCATCTCTGCCTGCGGATGGCCGCCCGGCTGACAGTCGCGGAGGTCACCGGGCAATGCCGGATCATCGAGCGAACGCCCGCCGAGGTCCAGGCGGCTGTGGATGCCGAGGCCGCCCTTGCCGACCTGGAACCAGTTCCACTCAAGCGAGGCCGGCTCCAGCAAAGCGTGCTTCTGAAGTACAGCGCCCATGCGCGCCGCGGTCCTGAGCGCGGACTCCAGACCGGGCTCCGCCACGTCGTCCAGGTCCCAGAACCACGAGCCGCACTCCTTCGGCGCGCGCATCAGCATCGACATCGACTTCCTTACGGCTTGGTGGCATTGGTGGGAAATATGGTGACGGACCCGTCGTCGAATCGTAGCTCGAAGGAGGCGTTGCTCCGGTCAGCGGCCCTTTGGACGGCTTGGATTTCACGCTCCGTGAGCTCGCCCCTGAGGCCCCTGATATCCAGAAGTGCGTGCTTTACGTCAACTCCCGGCCCGCCGAGCTGCTTCTCCGCGATCTTCTTGACTGCCGACTTGATGCCCGCGACGCTGTCCACGTCCTTGAGCTGAGCGCCGAATTCGATGCGCCCGTCGGGGGTGCGGACCAGCACGTCCAGGTCGAGCTTCTGGGCGGGAAGCTTCAGCTCGAACTCGATGTTCTTGATTCCCTTGGACTGGAGATCCGCAGCGTACTCCAGCGCCTGGTGCACAGCGGGAATCATGCCGTTCTGTTTGACCTGGAACAGAAGGCCCTCAGGGTTCTTGAATCCGGGGGTGTCCGCAAATCGGCCGCTCGCGATGTATTCCGCAACGGCTGCCCCGTATTCCGACTTCCTCAGCTGCACGAGCATGCGGCCCTGGTCCACCGGCGGAACCTTTGCGTTCTTGAGAGCCTCCGTCACGGCGGCCTCCCGCCCAGGGGCCATGGGCCCACTGGGCTGCTGGCCGATCCGGGGGCCTTCCAGAATGACCGCAGGCTGCTGCTCAGGCATCCCGGGGCCGTTCCCGGGACCGTCGCCGGTCCCACCTCCGCCACCCGGCGTCTCCGGGCCGTCACCTGCGGACGCCCCGGGCCCCGTGCCGCCCGGGGTTTCCGGGTTTCCACCGTTCGTGGACGGGCCGTCGGTGTGGCCCGCGCCGCCCGGTGCCTCGGGGCGGCCGCCGCCCGTGGACGGGGTCTCCGGCCCGCCTCCGGCCGTGGACGGCCTATCCGTGTGACCGCCGCCCGTGGTCGGGGTGTCCGAGCGGGGGCCGGGGGCGGACGGGCCGTGGGTGTCCGTGCTGTTACGTGGCATGTTGTCGGGGACGTGGCCGCCCGGGGTGGTGTCCGGGCGGGTGCCCGGGAGGTCGTCGGCTGCACGGACCGGGTCGGAGATGTTGCTGCCGACGCGGGTGAAGTCGTCGCCGCGGCCGCCGACCCCTGCCGGGACGCGGTCGGGGACCTCGACCTTGATCGGGGTATCCGGCTTCGGGGCGTCGGCGCGGGGGGTGTCCGCGCCCGTGTCCGGCGAGGGTTCCTGTTTGGCGGCCTTGCCGCTCTGGTCGAGTGAGCCGTCGGCCTTGTAGATGTTGCCCTCGAGGTCCATGAACCGCGACGGGCCGGCCTCCGGCAGTTTGACCGTGCCCGGCGGGAAGGTCGTCGTGCCCTCGGGGAGTTTGATGTTGCCGTCCGGGAGCTTGACCGCTCCGTCCGGGACCGCTGTGCCGGAGGGGAGGTTGATCGTTCCGTCGGGCAGCATCTTCGCGCCGTCGGGCAGGGCGATCGCGCCGTCCACGTTGATGTTCGGGACCTCGACCTTGCCCAGGCCCTTCAGCCCGGCCATCACGTCGCCGATCTTCGAGAAGCC